>CAZJBC010000234.1:0-4662 GCA_964543805.1 uncultured Brevundimonas sp. | reverse complement strand
CAGAGCGATGGCGCCGCCGTTCGGATTGACGTGGTCGGCGTCGTCCGCCACGCCCAGCTCGCGCAGCACAGCCAGGCCTTGCGCGGCGAAGGCCTCGTTCAGCTCGATCACGTCCATGTCGGTGATCTTCAGCCCCGTGCGGGCCAGCACCTTGCGGGTCGCCGGCGCCGGGCCGATGCCCATGATCCGCGGCGGCACGCCGGCCACCGCCATGCCGACGATGCGCGCGCGCGGCGTCAGGCCATGTTTCGCCGCCGCCGCTTCCGAGGCGATAATCAGCGCCGCGGCGCCGTCATTTATGCCTGAGGCGTTGCCCGCAGTGATGGTGCCGTCGGGACGCACGATAGGCTTCAGCGCACTGAGCGCTTCCATCGTGGTTGCGCGCGGGTGCTCGTCGCGGTCAACGATAATAGGATCGCCCTTCTTCTGTTTGATGGTCACCGGCGTGATCTCGACCGCCAGCCGGCCATTGGCCTGCGCCGCCGAGGCCCGCGCCTGGCTGCGGAAGGCGAAGGCGTCCTGGTCGGCCCGCGAAATCTGCCACTCGTCGGCGACGTTTTCGGCCGTCTCGGGCATCGAATCTGTACCGTACATGGCCTTCATCTTGGGATTGATGAACCGCCAGCCGATCGAGGTGTCGAACATCTGCACCTCGCGGGAAAACGCCGTCTCGGCCTTTGCCAGCACGAAGGGCGCTCGGGTCATGCCCTCGACGCCGCCGGCGATGATGAAGTCAGCCTCGCCCGACTTGATGTCGCGGCCGGCCTGGCCCACCGCGTTCAGGCCCGAGCCGCACAGGCGGTTGACGGTGATCCCCGGCGCCGAGTCCGGCAGTCCGGCCAGCAGGGCCGACATGCGGCCGACGTCGCGGTTTTCCTCGCCCGCCTGGTTGGTGTTGCCATAGATGACATCGTCCAGCGCGCCCCAATCGGCCTTGGGATTGCGCGCCATCAGCGCGGCCAGCGGCACGGCCCCCAGATCGTCGGTCCGTACCGAGGCCAGCGATCCATTGTGCCGCCCGAACGGCGTGCGGATGGCGTCACAGATGAAAGCGTCGGTCATGGGGGGCGTCCTTTGCGGTGTCAGCGTGTCGGACACGACTTAGGATCAGATGCGCCGCTGTCCAACAAAAAAACCCCGGGCCTTGCGCCCAGGACCCGTTCTCATCTGCCGGCGGGGTCGAACACCAAGGCACAAAGTCTCAAAGACACGAAGACCTTTGCGCCTTCGTGTCTTCGTGCCTTCGTGTTGAATCCGGCTATCGCCGGAAACTAAGCCGCCAGCGGAACCTGCTCGCCGACCACCCGGGCGATCTCCGCCCGCGCGCCGCTAATCGCCGCATCGCGCGCTTCGGGCCCGTAGCCGATCTTCTCGGCGCGGATGAAGGTCACGTCGGTCAGCCCGATGAAACCCAGCAGCTGCTTCAGATAGCCTTCCTGGTAGTCCAGAGCCATGGCCGGGCCTTCGCTGTAGAGGCCGCCGCGGGCCTCGACCACGATCACCTTCTTGCCCGGCGCCACAAAGCCCTTGGGCGCGCCATCGACGTAGCCAAAGGTCACCCCCGGCCGCAGCACGTGGTCCAGCCATGAGCGCAAGGTCGTCGGCAGCGAGAAGTTGTACATTGGCGCGCCGATGACGATGACGTCTGCGGCCTGGACTTCGCCGATCAGGGTGTCCGAAAGCTCCCGGGCGGCAATTTCCGCCGGCGTGGAGGCGACAGACCTCACCCCGGCCATGGTGTGCGGCAACAGGTGCGGCACGGGATCGTTGGCCAGATCGCGTTCCACCACCACCGCGCTCGGATGGGCGGCGACAAGGGCGGCCAGCGTGTCGGCGACCAGCACCCGGCTGACCGAGGCTTCACCCGAAATGCTGCTGTTCAGAACGAGAATGCGAGACATGGTGTCCTCCTGGGGACGAATGGCTATTGACTAGGCCCCAAGATGGCGTTTCGTTCCATGCAACACTATATCGTCATTTTGCACTGGACTGTTGCGAAAACCGGAACGCTCCCATGTTTGACCTCGACGACATCCGCGCCTTTGTCGAAGTCGCCGAAGCCGGCGGCTTTTCCGGCGCGGGCCGCAAGCTGAACCTCTCCACCTCGATGATCAGCCGCCGCCTCGACCGGCTGGAGACCGAACTGAACGCGCGCCTGTTCACCCGCACCACCCGCGGGGTAGCCCTGACCGAATCTGGCCTCAACTTCCGCCACTACGCCGACAAGGTGCTCGCCGACCTCGAGGCCGCGCGCGACGCGGTAACCCAACACGGCGAGGAAATCACCGGCGCCTTGCGCATCGCTGCGCCCTTGTCCTTCGGCGCCACCCACCTGGCCCCCGTGCTGGCCGAGCTCGCCGCCCGCCATCCGCGCCTGGAGATCGAGACCGACTATTCCGACCGCATGGTCAATCTGATCGCCGAGCGCTTCGACGTCGCCGTACGCGTCGGCTCCCTGCCCGACTCTAGCCTGATCGCCCGCAAGATCGCCCCCATCAAACTGGCCATCGTCGCCGCCCCCTCATATCTGGCTCGCAAAGGCGAGCCCAAAACCCTGGCCGACCTCGACCACCACGACGCTGTCGCCCAGCCCGGCGAGTCGGTGTGGCGCTTTACCGAAGGCGGCCGCGAACAGGCCATCCGGCCCTCGGTGCGCTTCCGCGCCAACAGCGGCCAGGCCCTGGCCGCCGCCGCTGAAGCCGGCCTCGGCATCGCGGCCCTGCCCACCTTCCTGGTCGGCGAGGCGCTTGGCCGCGGCGCCCTTGTGCGCATTCTGCCCCAGGTCACCCTGCCCGAAGCCGGCCTGTTCGTGGTCCGCGCCCCGCCCGCCGGCCACACCCCCGGCAAGATCCGCGCCCTGACCGACATACTGCTCGAAAAATTCGGCGGCGAGCCGGTCTGGGACGCCTGTTATCGGGCGGAGCGCAGCGCTCAAGCAGGCGCGTAGCGCCGGTAGCGCCAAGAAAAATGCGCGGCGGCCTACACCGCAAAATCATTCGTCATCCTCGGTTTGCGCGCAGCGCAAGACCGAGGACCTAGCATCCCCGCCTTCGGCGATTGGATCGCAGGTCAGAGACCTCATCTGCTGGGTCCTCGGGCTTCGGCGAAGAGCGCCGAACCCGAGGATGACGGGATATTTGGAAAACGCCGTCATGCTGAGGAGCGCTCAGCAGAGCGCGTCTCGAAGCCCGCACTCACCCCGCCCCCTGCCGCGCCTGCGCCGCGATGGCGCTGAGCTCGTCCAGCTCGCTCCAGACGAAATCCCACAGCGCGGCCACCTCGGCCGCCGCGGCGGTGTCGCTCGTCTCCTCGGCCGAGCGGCCGGTCTCCAGAGCCGTCTGATAGACGCTGCGGGCCCTTAAGATCACCGGCGCGACCCGAACGCCCAGATAGGCCAGCCCCCGCAGAAACCGCCCCACCACCGGCGCCTCGGCCCCCTGACGCGGGACGGGCGCCTGGTTCATCACTACCGCGCAGGGCCGCTTCAGCTTGCGCACCAGCATCACCGTGCGCGCCAGCCCCGCCAGGTCCAGCATGGTCGGCCGCACGATGAGCAGGCTGTAGTCGGCCAGCACCAGCGCCTCGGATACATCTTCCAGCGCCCCTGCCGCGGTATCGACAACCAGCAGATCCTTGCCCAGTCCCTGCCCCGCGAACTGCGCCGAGAGCAGCTGCGCCCCTGTCACACACACCACGGACGGCCCATCCCCCGCCGCCCGCGCCGACAGCACATCGCGCGACGAGGCCTGCGGATCGGTGTCGGCCACCATGACGGCCAGCCCGCGCCGGTGCGCCGCCAGCGCCAGGTGCGTCGCCACCGTCGTCTTCCCCGACCCGCCTTTCAGCGCAACGACAGCAAGGGTGCGCAAGGGGGTGGGCTCCGTGAGGCAGCGGGAAGACCACCCTATAACACCTCCGCCCTGCGGGGGGAGGGGGATCGCGAAGCGGTGGATGGGCCGGTGCACGCACTCAATTCCCGACTCGCCACGAACCCGGACGCGCCATAGTCTCCCCTAAACCGGAGTGGGGAACGGGTCATGCATCTGCGATCGGTAGACGGAAAACTGACGCTCGGAAGCGTCTACAGGCTGTGCGTCGTGGGCTGGGTCGTGGGGTGGGGACTGCTTTTCGGCGTATTCCTTGTCCTGTTCGCTCTAATTGTGGTGCTCGCCGGGGCGGCAGGAGCGTTTGGCCATCAGACATTCGGGGCCGCAGCAATTCTGGTCCAGATGATACCCCTGATCATCATGATCCCGATCACCGTCGTCATTCAGGCCTTCATTGCCGCAGGCCTGCTGACCTTCGGCGTCTGGCTGTTTCAGACGCGGCGTCCATTGCTGGAAATCGTCCCGGACAGTCCGGCAGCCTAGTCCACAAACACCACAGTCTTGCGCCCGTTGAGCAGCACCCGGTCTTCCAGCCGCCAGCGGACCGCGCGGGCCAGCACGCGGCGTTCGATGTCGCGGCCCTTGCGGATCAGGTCGGCCGGCGTGTCGCGGTGGGAAATCCGCTCAACGTCCTGTTCGATGATCGGGCCTTCATCCAGCTCGCCGGTGACATAGTGGGCGGTGGCGCCGATGGTTTTCACGCCGCGGGCGTGGGCCTGGTGATAGGGCTTGGCGCCGGCGAAACCGGGCAGGAAGCTGTGGTGGATATTGATGC
>CAZJBC010000233.1:0-4698 GCA_964543805.1 uncultured Brevundimonas sp. | reverse complement strand
CGGCAACCCCGACCTGCTGTTCCTCGACGAGCCGACGGTCGGCATGGATGTCGACACACGCCGCGCCTTCTGGAAACAGATTCGCCGCCTGAAGGACGAAGGCCGCACCATTCTTCTGACCACCCACTATCTGGAAGAAGCCGACGCCCTGGCCGACCGCGTCGTGGTGCTGGACCACGGCCGGATCATCGCCGACGGCACGCCGGCTCAGATCAAGAAGCAGGTCGCCGGCCACCGCATTACCTGCCGCACTTCCCTGGCCCTGGCCAAGATCCAGGCCATCGCTGGCGTCAACCTGGCCATCCGCGAGGATGACCTGACCACCATCGACACGGACCGGCTGGAAGATGTGCTGCGCGCCCTGCTCACCCAGGACCTCAAACTCAGCGATCTGACAGTCAAGGGCGCGGCCCTCGAAGACGCCTTCGTCGCCCTCACCAACGCCGGCAAATCCAAGGAGACCGTCTGATGGCCCTGTTCGCTTCCGGAACCTTCCCCGCCATCCTGCTGGCCGAGACCAAGAGCGAGGTTCGCAAATCGCTGCGCATGCCCGCCTATCTGGTGCCGAGCCTGGTTCTGCCCGCGATCATCTATGCGGTCTTCGGTCTGATGCTTAATCGCGGCCACATCGGCGGCATGGCGACGGCCACCTATATGCTGGCCAGCTACGGCACGCTGGGCATCGTCGGCGCCTCGCTGTTCGGCATGGGCGTGGGCGTGGCCATCGAACGCGGCCAGGGCTGGCTGACGCTGAAGAGCGCAACGCCCATGCCGCCTCTGGCCTATTTCGGCGGCAAGGTATTGATGTGCATGGCCATGGGCGTGGTCTCGACGGCGATCCTGTCGGTCATGGCCGTGACTTTCGGCGGCGTGCGGCTGGAAGCCGGCCAGTGGACCATGCTGTTCCTGATACTGGCGGCGGGCTCGGCGCCGTTCTGCGCCCTGGGATGCGCCATCGGCTATCTGGCGGGACCCAACTCGGCCGCCGGCATTCTCAATCTGATCTATCTGCCGATGTCGCTGTGCTCGGGCCTGTGGATACCGGTGGAGGGCTTGCCGCCCTTCATGCGCCATGTCGCGGCCTGGCTTCCGCCCTATCATTTGTCGCGGCTGTCCCTGCACGCCATCGGCATGCCCCTCCCCGTGGCCAACCACGCCTGGATCCTGCTGGCCTACACCGCCGGCTTCGCCTGGCTGGCCTCCTTCGCCTTCCGCCGCCAGAGCCGCGGGGCGTGGGGGTAGCTGATCTTAGACCTGTGGCGGATCGCCGGCCGCTTCCTCATCCTTGAGCACCCGTTCCGAGCGCGGCGGTGGCGGCGGGTCGATCT
This sequence comes from uncultured Brevundimonas sp., assembly GCA_964543805.1. Classification (GTDB taxonomy): domain Bacteria; phylum Pseudomonadota; class Alphaproteobacteria; order Caulobacterales; family Caulobacteraceae; genus UBA5005. The sequence goes on along the minus strand of CAZJBC010000233.1, from coordinate 3,370 downwards.
TGAAGAACGATCCGATGATGATCAGCGACATGGCCAGGGACGGATATTTCCGCGCCGCCTTGGCCCCGAGGCGAGCGCCCAGCCAGCCGGCAAGCACGGCCAGCACGCCGAACACCGCGATCCAGATCAGGATTTTGAGAAACAGGTTCATGCCTCGCCAAACCTTTCGCTAGCCAGCAAGATCGGAGTGAGCGGGCCGAAATACAATGCCGACGTAGAGCTCGCCTCAAAACGCGTCAGGGCGAGGCGAAAATGGTGGATATCGAGAACCGGAGCGCAGCGTACTTGAGTACGTGAGCACCGGAAGCGCAGAAAGCCGCCGTTTGCAGCCCGGCCTGACGCATTTGGGGGTGGGCTCTAGGCCGCCACGCCGCCCATGCGCTTGACATTGCAGTGGGTCCACAGCTTGTCCATGGCGTCCACCAGCTTGTCCATCATGCCGTCATCGTGGAACGGCGAAGGGGTAAAGCGCAGACGCTCGGTTCCCTTGGGCACGGTGGGATAGTTGATCGGTTGCACATAGATGCCGAAGTCGGTCATCAGCATGTCTGAGATGATCTTGCAGTGCACCGGATCGCCGACCAGCACGGGGACGATGTGGCTGACCGACGGCATGACCGGCAGGCCGATCTCGCGGAAGCGGCGCTTCAGCGTCTCGGCGCGCTCCTGATGGGCGATGCGTAGCTCGTTATGTTCCTTCAGGTGCCGCACGCTGGCGACCGCGCCGGCGGTCAGGGCAGGCGGCAGGGCGGTGGTGAAGATGAAGCCGTCGGCATAGGAGCGGATCGCATCGACGATTTCCGCGCTGGTGGCGATATAGCAGCCCATTACGCCGATCGCCTTGCCGAGCGTAGCTTCGATGATGTCGATATCAGCCATGGCGCCGTCGCGTTCGCACACGCCCGCGCCGCGATCGCCGTACATGCCGACGGCATGGACTTCGTCGATATAGGTCAGGCAGCCGTACTTCTTGGCCAGAGCGACGGTGCCCGGAATGTCCGAGATATCGCCGTCCATGGAATAGACGCTTTCGAACGCGATCAGCTTGGGCGCATCCGGATCAGCTTCGGCAAGCAGTTCTTCGAGGTGGGCCAGGTCGTTGTGGCGGAAGATCTTGCGGGCGCCCTTGCCGTTGCGGATGCCGCTGATCATCGAATTGTGGTTCAGCTCGTCCGAGAAGATGATCAGCCCGGGCAGAATCTTGTAGAGCGTCGACAGCGTCGCCTCGTTCGAGACATAGCCCGAGGTGAACAGCAGCGCCGCTTCCTTGCCGTGCCAGTCGGCGAGCTCGCGCTCGAGCTCGACGTGATAGTGGGTGGTGCCGGAGATGTTGCGCGTGCCGCCCGCGCCGGCGCCGGCTTCGTCGATCGCCTCATGCATGGCGTCCAGCACAACCGGGTTTTGGCCCTGGCCAAGATAGTCGTTCGAGCACCAGACAGTGATTTCGCTCTCGTCGCCGTTTTCCGACGTATAGGTCGCGATCGGGAAGTCGCCACGATGGCGCTTGAGATCGGCGAATACGCGATAACGGCCTTCGGTTTTGACCTGGTCGATCGCGGCTCTGAACGCAGCCTGGTAATCCATCATCACATCCTCGGGCGAAGCGATGGTCTGCTCCGCATGTGTTTTCCGGCCTTTTGACACGCCGGAGGCCTGAAAGTCCATATGGGATCGGCCCGTGCGCTTTTTAACCGCGCCTGAAAACGACCCCTTGCTGCCGCCTACTTTGGCTTGGTGAACTTCAGAATAAATTGATCTGTGTCACCCCGAACGGATTTATCAAACACCGCCGTCAGGTGATCGTCCTTGGGGTTGCGCAGGGTGTTGTTCTCGCTGGTCAGCTTGAAGCCGGCGTGCATGACCTCCAGCTTGACCAGGTTTTCGTCGATCCGGTGCAGGGCGGGCCGCTGGGCCATGGCGTAGTCGCCGCTGCCTGGAACCGCGGCGTGATCCAGCACGATGTAGATTCCGCCCGGTTTCAGCTCGCTGAAGGCCACCTGATTCAGCTTGTTGCGCACGTCCTTGGAAAGGTCGTGATAGTTGCGCGAGGTCCAGACCACATCCACCGGAACCGGCGGCTTGATGGTGGTCAGGTCGCCCGCAAGGATGGTCACCTTGCCGCCGTAGGTCGGATCATTCTGGATCGCGGTCAGGGCCGGGGTCATGGTCTGGGCCAAGGTGTAGAGATGGCCGTTCGGGCCCACGGCCTTGCCGAAGATCTTGGTGAAATAGCCGGCGCCGGGAATGTATTCCGCAACGACCGAGCCAGGCTTGATCCCTGCATAGACCAGCATTTCGCCGGGCTTGCGCAGGGCGTCCTGGTCGGTGTCGGCCTTGGTGCGCGACTTGTCGGACAGCGCGCCCGAAACATAGGCGGGAACAGGCGAGTCCTTGCTGACGGCCGAGGTTGCGGCGGCGGCGCCAATGCCCAGCACAAGGGCTGAAACAAGGCATGGAATCATCACAGTCTGGCGCATGGGAACATTTCTCTCCGGTCGACAGGTTTATATCGTTGATCGATCATAGCACGACTTAACGAGCGTAACAGGCCGCTTGCGCTGTGCGGGCCTCTGATGCAATCGATCTGGCCATGATCACCTCATCTTTCCCCGCCATGCGTCACCGCCGTCTTCGCCAGGCTGACTGGATCCGACGTCTGGTGCGCGAGACCGAAACCCGCCCGGCCGACCTGATCTGGTCCATGGTCGTTCACGATGGCGCCGAAGCGCGCATTCCCGTCGCCTCCATGCCCGGCATGGAGCGGCTGGACGTCGCCGAATGCGCCAAGGCGGCCAAGGAAGCCAGGGCGCTGGGCATTCCCTGTATCGCCATCTTCCCGCACATCGACGGCGCCAAGAAGGACCCGCGCGGCTCCGAAGCCGACAATCCCAACGGCCTGGTCGCCGACGCCATCAAGGCCATGAAGGACGCCGCGCCCGAGGTCGGCATCATGTGTGACGTGGCGCTGGACCCCTTCACCATCAACGGCCACGACGGTATCGTCGAAAAGGGGCGCATTCTCAATGACGCCACGGTCGAGCGGCTGGTCAGCCAGGGCCTGATGCAGGCCGAGGCCGGCGCCGACATCATCGCCCCGTCCGACATGATGGACGGCCGCATCGCCGCCCTGCGCGCCGCCTTCGAAGGCGCCGGCTACCAGGACCTGATGATCATGTCCTATGCGGCCAAATACGCCTCGGCCTTCTACGGCCCGTACCGCGACGCCATCGGCTCCGGGAAGCTGGGCACCGGCCCGGAGGAAAACCCCGCCGACAAGAAGACCTACCAGATGGACCCGGCCAACACCGACGAGGCTTTGCGCGAGGTCGCCCTCGACATTGCCGAAGGCGCCGACATGGTGATGGTGAAG
>CAZJBC010000232.1:0-4706 GCA_964543805.1 uncultured Brevundimonas sp. | reverse complement strand
GCGGCTGGCGGCATCATCGCGGCGCTGGAATCGGGCGCCCCGCAACGCGAGATCGCTGAGGCCGCGGCGGCTGAAGTCGAAAGCGTGCGCAGCAAGGCGCGGGAAATTCTCGGCGTCACCAAGTTCCGCAACGCCGATACCGGTCAGCTGGAAGTTGAGACTGTGGATGGCGCAAAATTCGCGTCCCCAGCGCCCGACCCGCGCAAGCCCGGGCCGGATTCGGCCTGCGCGCCCCTGAAACCCGTCCGCCTGGCCGAACCCTTCGAAGGTGAAGCATGAGCAACCCTGATTTCGCCACCCTTGATTTCGATGCGGTCAAGACGGCGCCCGCCAAACCCGCAAGTGGCATACCCACCTGGGAAACCCCCGAAGGCATTCCCGTCGATGCGACCTATGGCCCCGAGGCCCTGAAGGGGATCGACTTCACCGGCGGCTATCCGGGCATCGCGCCTTATGTGCGTGGCCCCTATCCGACCATGTACCTGACCAACGCCTGGACGGTGCGTCAGTACGCGGGGTTCTCCACCGCCGAGGATTCCAACGCCTTCTACCGCCGCAACCTGGCGGCCGGGCAAAAGGGCCTGTCGGTGGCCTTCGATCTGGCCACCCACCGGGGCTATGATTCGGATCACGAGCGGGTCAAGGGCGACGTCGGCATGGCGGGCGTGGCCATCGATTCCATCTATGACATGCGCACCCTGTTCGACGGCATTCCGCTGGATGAGATGAGCGTGTCGATGACCATGAACGGCGCGGTGCTGCCGATCCTGGCCCTCTTCGTGGTGGCCGCGGAGGAACAGGGCGTGCCGCCCGAAAAGCTGTCCGGCACCATCCAGAACGACATCCTCAAAGAGTTCATGGTGCGGAACACCTATATCTATCCGCCCGCGCCCTCCATGCGGATCGTCTCGGACATCTTCGCCTATACGGCGAAAAACATGCCGAAATTCAATAGCATATCGATCAGCGGCTACCACATGCAGGAAGCCGGCGCGACCGCCGACCTGGAGCTGGCCTATACGCTCGCCGACGGCATCGAATATGTGCGCGCAGGCGTCGCCGCCGGCATGACGGTGGATGCGTTCGCCCCGCGCCTGTCGTTCTTCTGGGCCATCGGCATGAACTATTTCATGGAGGTGGCCAAGATGCGGGCCGGCCGCCTGATCTGGGCCAAGCTGATGCAGGACGAGTTCCGGCCGAACGATGACCGCTCGCTCTCACTTCGCACCCACTGCCAGACGTCGGGCTGGAGCCTGGCGGCCCAGGACGTGTTCAACAACGTCACCCGCACGGCGGTGGAGGCCATGGCCGCGGCCAACGGCCAGACGCAGAGCCTGCACACCAACAGCCTCGACGAGGCGCTGGCCCTGCCCACCGACTTTTCGGCGCGCATTTCCCGCAACACACAGCTCTTCCTGCAGATGGAATCGGGCCTCACCAGGACCATCGATCCCTGGGGCGGCAGCTATTATGTCGAGCGTCTGACCCACGATCTTGCCGCCCGCGCCCTGGAGCACATCGCCGAGGTCGAATCCATGGGCGGCATGGCCAAGGCCATCGAGGCGGGGCTGCCCAAGATGCGCATCGAGGAGGCCGCGGCCCGCACCCAGGCGCGCATCGATGCCGGCCGGCAAAGCGTCGTCGGCGTCAACCGCTACAAGCCCGAGGTCGCCGACGACATTCCGGTGCTGAAGGTCGACAATGCCAAGGTCCGCGCCCAGCAGCTGGAAAAGCTCGCGAGGCTCAAGGCCGAGCGCGATCCGAAAGCCGTCGAGGCGGCGCTGGACGCTCTCGAAGCCGGCGCCCGCGCGGATGGCAATCTGCTGGCGCTATCCATCGACGCGGCGCGCGCCAAGGCCACGGTCGGCGAGATCAGCTATGCTCTGGAAAAGGTCTTCGGTCGCCACAAGGCGACGATCCGCACCATCGAGGGCGTCTATATGAAGGAAGCCGCGTCCGATCCCACCACCGCCCGGGCCAAGGCCATGGTCGAGGCGTTCGAGGCCGCCGACGGCCGCCGCCCCCGCATACTGATCGCCAAGATGGGCCAGGACGGCCACGACCGCGGCCAGAAGGTCATCGCCACCGCCTTCGCCGATCTGGGCTTCGACGTCGACATCGGCCCCCTGTTCCAGACTCCGGCCGAAGCCGCCCGTCAGGCCGTGGAAAACGACGTCCACATCGTCGGCGCCTCGTCCCTGGCCGCCGGGCACCTGACCCTGGCGCCCGACCTGATCGCTGAGCTGAAAAAGGCCGGCCGCCCGGATATCCTGGCGGTGATCGGCGGCGTCATCCCGCCGCAGGACTACCCCGCTCTGGAAGAGGCCGGCATCGTGGCGATCTTCCCGCCCGGCACGGTTATCGCCGAGGCGGCCATCAAGCTGCTGGAGAAGCTTAACGAGCAGCTGGGGTACGCGCAGGTGGAGAAGGTCTGACCATGGCCCGCGCGAACGAAGGAGGTGTTCGTCGCGCAGTCATTGGACTTGCTGTTATCTTCAGCGCGCATTTGGTTATCTTGACCCTTCGCATAGTCCTCGCGGTCGGGTGGCGTGAATGGGCTGCCGATGCATTCATGGGTACAATCTCGGAATGCCTCCAGGAAATCCTAGTCGTCGTGCTGCCCCTGATGTTGATCCTGAGAGCGCTCAAGGCGCGGCGCGTCGTCGCGTCGGTGGTGTTCGGCGTTGTCTATGCCGCGCTCGGCTTTGCGTTGGACATCGCAGTACAGTTATTCTTCCCTTCACAAGGCGAAGGGCCGCGTACATTCACGCTGACGGTCTTCCCACTCATCATCGGTTTGGTCGGTTTTTGCTCCGGGTGGGTATTGTGGCGAATCCTCTATCCACCCGTAACCTCCGGCACGGGCGCCGAAACTTCCCCTAGCTAACCCGCCCTAAACCCATCCGCCGCATAGGTTCCCAGCACAGCGAAGTGGTCTGAGTAGAACTTCAGCTCGTCGAACGCGCGCGCCAGGGCCGGATCGTCGGGCCGCCCATCGACCTCCGAATAGAACATGGTCGCCGCGAAGACGCCGTTTTCCATGTAGCTTTCCAGCTTGCCCATATTGACGCCGTTGGTCGCAAAGCCGCCCAGCGCCTTGTAGAGCGCGGCCGGGATATTCCGCACCCGGAAGACGAAGCTGGTGATGCAGGCCGCGTCCTTCGGCGGACTGGCCGCCTCGCGCGCCATCACCAGGAACCGGGTGGTGTTGTGCTTTTCGTCCTCGATGTCCTCAAGCAGGATATCCAGCCCATAGAGGCTTGCCGCCAGGCGCGGCGCCACGGCGGCCTTGGCGGGGTCGGGATGTTCGGCAAGGGCCTTGGCCGCGCCGGCGGTGTCGCCCGCGCCTTCCAGCTTCACGCCCAGCTTTTTCAGCGTCTTGCGGCATTGGGCTAGCGCAATGGGCATGGAGGCGACGGTCTTGATGGCCTCCAGCTTGACGCCCGCGTTGGCCATCAGATGAAAGCGGATCGGTTTGAACCGCTCGCCGACAATGTAGAGGCCCGATGACGGCAGCAGGTGGTGCACGTCGGCCACGCGCCCGGCGATGGAGTTTTCCACCGGGATCATGCCGAGCTCCGCCTCGCCCGACTTGATCGCCTCGAAGGCCTCTTCAAACGTCGCGCAGGCCAGCGGCTCGTAATCGGGAAAGTGCGTGCGGCAGGCCTCGTCGCTGTTGGCGCCGGGCGCGCCCTGGAAGGCGATTTTCCGGCTCATCGCGTCGCCTGCGCGCGCGCAGCCTCCAGGTCGGCCGGATTATCGACGGAGATCGGCGCGTTGGCCGCCACGGCGGCGCGGATGGTCATGCCCAGTTCCATGGCCCGCAACTGCTCCAGTTTCTCGCGTTTCTCAAGCGGCGAGGGCGCGGCGGCGTGAAATCGCACCAGCGCCTGTCGCCGATAGCCATAGATGCCGATGTGCCGCCAGACGGGGCCATCGCCGTAAAGGGTGGAGCGCGTGAAATAGAGCGCCCGGCCCGAGCGGCCGTCCGGCTCCATGGCCAGCACCGCCTTGACCACATCGGGGTTGTTGCGGTCGGCCGGCGAGGCTTCCGGCGCAACGACGGTCGAAATGTCGCATTCGGCGTGCGCGGTCAGCAAGGCAGAGCAGTCGCTGATCACCGCCGGGTCCACGAACGGCATGTCGCCCTGCAGATTGATCACCAGGTCATGGGCGTGATTCGCATCGATCTGGCTCAGGGCCGCCAGAATACGGTCAGAGCCTGACGGCAGGTCGGGATCGGTCAGCACGGCGCGGCCGCCCGCCTCTTCGACAACCCTTGCAATTTCAGCATCTCCGGCCGCCACCACGACCGGGCCGATGTCGGCCGCCAGGGCCTGGCGCAGCACCCGCACGATCATCGGCACGCCGCCGATGCTGGCCAGCGGCTTTCCCGGCAACCGGGCGGCGGCCATGCGCGCTGGTATCAAAATGATCGGATTGGCGGCCCCCATGAGGCTATTTTCCCGTCAGTTTCGGCTTTGAGGATAGACTGGACCCGGCTGCGCCATTTGGCCGGTTGCACGAGCGGCGGTAGCGTGTAAGAGAGCCCGACGCAAGAACGTGGCGGGGATTCCGAGAGTGATTCTCCGCGCCATGGGCAGGGGATTTCGGACGGACCATGAGCGACTCACTGCGCTTTAACAAGATCGCCGGCGCCGTCTTGGCCACGGGCCTGGCGATCGTTTTCATGAACAAGATCACCG
>CAZJBC010000231.1:0-4720 GCA_964543805.1 uncultured Brevundimonas sp. | reverse complement strand
TCCTGGGTGTGGGTGCGGCCGATCTTGATGATGTCCTTCCAGGCGTGGGCCTTGTCGTTCAGGGCGTTACGCAGCTTTTGCAGGGCCGGGATCAGGCGGTGGACGACTTCCTCGGCCGCCGCCACGTGCATGGCGGTCGGATAGGTGTCGTTCGACGACTGGCTCATATTGACGTGGTCGTTGGGGTGAACCGGCTTCTTGCTGCCCATCTCGCCGCCCATCATCTCGATGGCCCGGTTTGAGATCACCTCATTGGCGTTCATGTTCGACTGGGTGCCTGAGCCCGTTTGCCAGACCACCAGCGGGAAGTGATCGTCGAGCTTGCTCTCGATCACCTCATTGGCGGCCTTGACGATGACATTGCCGATTGTGGGATCCAGCCTGCCCAGCGCCATGTTGGTTTCCGCCGCCGCCCGCTTGACGATGCCCAGCGCCCTGATCACCGGCAGGGGCTGCTTTTCCCAGCCGATTTTGAAGTTGCCCAGACTGCGCTGCGACTGGGCGCCCCAGTAGCGGCTGGCGTCCACCTCGATGGGGCCAAAGGTGTCGGTCTCGGTGCGGGTCTTGGTCATCGCGGCGTTCCTGACGTTTGCCGCGCCGGTCTAACGCCCCGGACGCGCGCGGGCAACGGCGCGCCTTATCAAAACGGCCGCCTCGAGGAACGAGACGGCCGCAATGAATTGAAGGTCGCTGGACGCAGGGCCTAGACCGTATAGCCCTGCTTGGCGAACGGCAGGGTGCGCACGCGCTGGCCAGTGGCGGCGAAGACCGCGTTGGCCAGGGCCGGCGCCACGGTAGGCATCGGCGGCTCGCCCGAACCGCCAACCGGCGCCGAGGGCGAGTCGAACAGATAGACCTCGACGGTCGGCGCCTGACGGTGACGGATGACGTTGTACTGACCGAACTGGGTCGCGTCGGCCTTGCCGTTGGTGAAAGTCTGCGACTCCATCAAGGCGGCGCCCAGCGCCATCAGACCGCCGCCCTGGAACTGGGCCTTGACCTGATTGGGGGCCACCGTGGTGCCGAGGTCGGCGGCCGCGATCATGCGGGTGACCTTGATGGCCTTGTTCTTGACCTCAACCTCGATGGCGTGGGCGTAGAACGAGCCGAAGCCTGTGCCGACGGCGATGCCGACGCCGGTTCCGGCCGGGCGGTGCTTTTTCCAGTCGATCTTGTCGGCGACGGTGGTCAGCAGGCGCTTGACCCGGTCGTTATCGCCAAGAAGCTTCATCCGGTATTCGTAGGGATCCTGGCCCGCGGCGTGCGCGCACTCGTCGATGAAGCTTTCCCGGCCGAAGGTCGAGATGCCCGGGTCGACCGAGCGCCAGTAGCCTTGCGGAATGCCGACCGTCAGCGCGCCGCGGGTTCCCGCCTGGCTGATGGCCGAGGTCTTGATGGAATTGTAGGGCGCATGCTGCCAGCCGTCGGTGACGCCCGCGTCGCTGGCCGCCGAGATCGCCTCGAAGCCGTCGATCAGGCCGTCAGAGTTCAGGCCGGTGCGATAGGTCTGGCGCACGGCGCGGCGGAACAAGTCGTGGGTGAAGTCCTCTTCGCGCGTCCAGGTCAGATGAACCGGGGTGTCGGTCTGCGCGGCGATGCGCACGGCCTGCTCGATGAAGTCATTGAACAGACGCCGGCCGAAACCGCCGCCCAGCATGGTGGTGTGAAGCACGACCTCGGTGGTGGCCGGCTTGCCCGCCCATCCCGCAGCCGCGCGCTTGGTCGCCGACGGAATCTGGGTCGGAGCCCAGATCTCGATCTTGTTGGCGGTGACCTGGGCAATAGCGTTCTGGGGCTCCATGGTCACGTGGTTCAGGTGCGCCAGCTCGTAGCTGGCTTCGACCTTCTTGGGGGCCGAATTGAACGCCGCGCGCAGGGGCGCGGCCTGGGCCGAAGGCTCGGCGGCCAGAACAGCCGCGTGGGACTGGGCCAGCTGGGCCGAAAGGGCCGCGGAGGTTGTGGTCTGACCGCCGGACCAGACCGGCTTGAGCGCGCGGCTACCCTTGAAGGCGGTCCAGGTGTCGTGGGCGAGAACGGCGACGGCGTTGTCGAGCTTGATGACCTTGACGACGCCCGGAATGGCCATGGCGGGGGCTTCATCGACCGAGGCCAGCTTGGCGCCGAACTGCGGGGCCTGGATGATCGCCGCGCGCACCATGCCCGGCACGCGGGTGTCGATGCCGTAGATTTCCTGGCCGGTGACGCGCTCGCGCAGGCGCTTGGTTTCCTGGTCCTTGCCGATGATGTTTCGCTGCGAGGGATCCTTCGGCGTCACATTGGCCGGGGCCGGCAGGGCGCTGGCGGCGGCGTTCAGCTCCGCATAAGTCAGCTCGGCCTTGGTCGTCTTGTTGACGACCTTGCCGCCGGCGGTGGTCACCTGGTCGAGGGGAACGTTCCAGCGCGTGGCGGCGGCCTGCATGAACTGAGCGCGCGCCGTGGCGCCGGCCTGGCGAGCCAGGGGATAGCCGGTGCGCAGGCCGGTGCTGCCGCCGGTGGAGACCTGGTTGCCGTATTTGGACAGGTCGACCATTTTGACGTCAACCATGCTCCACGGAACGTCCAGCTCGTCAGCGATGATCGCTGCGTGGCCGGTGTGGGTGCCTTGCCCCATTTCCACCGAACTGGAGAAGACCGTCACCCGGTTGTTGGATTCTACCGCGAACCAGGGAGAGTTGTTGGCAGGAGCGCCGCCGCCTGGTCCGCCGCCGCGGCCCTGGGCCAGCGCGATACCGGTCTCGCCAGCAACGGCCATCAGGAAGGCGCCGCCTGCAGTCCAGGTCAGGAATTGACGGCGGTCGGCCGCGGGTGCGTCAAAGGCCATTGGTCTGTTTCCCCGAGAGATTATGTTTCGATCATGCTAGCCCAAAAACGATCCCCATGACCAGTGTCAACGACGTGATGATCTCAAGCCCTTCCGAATGGACCGCCAAGGGCAAGGTGCGCGCCCGCGAGACGGATGGCGGGGTGGAAATCATCGTCGACGGGCTGACCACCCAGGGGCGGTATTACAAGCCTCTGATCTATGAGTTCTTTCGCCAGGACTGGCGCGGTCGGCGCGCCACATACGGCGACTATCATGTTGATATTTTGATGGAATATCAGGGCGATCCGCCGTGGCTGGATCTGGACAACCTGGCCAAGGCGATCCTGGACGCCATCAAGGGGCACGTGTTTTTCGACGACTCTCAGGTCGCCCGGCTGGTGGTCGAGCGGCGGGCTGGCGAGCGCGAGCGGATTACGGTCCGCGCCCTGCCCGCGCCGCCGTCGCGGTAGATCCGCCGGATACGGGCGGGCCGGTCGACGCGGTTTGAGTGGTTCGAAGACGCAGGGTCGGCAAAAGCGCCCTGAACTGATCGCCAACCGAGACCTGGGGTTCGGACGGCAGGTCGGCCTTCAGATCGGTCTCACGGCGGGTGACGCAGGCCCGCGCCATGTCAGCCAGGGCGTCAAAGGTCCCGGCCTTGGGCAGGGCCTCGAGCAGGCAGCCGTCGAAGAAGGTGTAGGTATCCTCCTGACCGCAGCCGAACGAGGTTCGGTCCTCGCGCGCCGCGGTCAGAATCATCCGGTTGGGCGCCGCCAGGGCGGGGATGAAGCTGCCGGAGTAGCAGGCGGAGAGCACGATCACCGTCGGCCGCGGTCCACAGGTTGAATTCAGCAGCTGGTTCAGACCATCGGGCTGGATTTCGTAACTGTCGCCCATCAGCAGCACGCCCGGCCCGCCGTGGGAGGTGTAGAAGAACAGGCACCCTCCCCGCGCCTGCTGGGTCATGCGGGCCATCTCCTGGTCAATGCTGCCGGGCGTCAGCGGCTTGGGCATTTCCGGCGAGTCCTGGTGCAGCATGTTCATGACCGAGAACTGGACGGTGTTCTCGGCCTTCAGTCCGGCGGCGACGAAGGCGGCGCCGACATCGCGCCGGCCATTGTCGAACACCTCGGCCGGAGCGCCGGAATGGGCCCGATAGTCCCCTGACATGAAAAAGCCGGCCCAGGTCGAAAGCGGCGAGTCTGACGGCGTGGCTGTCTGAGCCGCCGCCGGCCTGCCCGCCGCCAGGGCCACAACCAAAACCGCCAGGACCAGCAGACCACGCACCGGCTCAGTCCTTCTTGAAGTTCTTGAACGGCGTCGGGATCGCCGTGCCGGTGGCCTTGGCCAGCAGACGTCCCTCGGCGTCATAGATCTCGCCCTCGGTGAAGGCGATCGTCCGTCCCCATTTTACGACGCGCCCGACAGCGCGCAGCGGGCCCGGCATGGCCGGCCGCAGGAAACTGGTCTTCATCTCCACCGTTGGCGCCACGCAGGTCATTTTCGATGTAACCAGCACCGAGACACTCATGGCCTCGTCCAGCATGGCGCACAGATAGCCCCCCTGTATCTGGCCCATGGGATTGGCGAAGCGGTCGGCCCGAGCGTCAAAGCCGACCTCGACGGTCATTTCGGCCTGGCGAACGGCCAGCAGATGGAAGCCGACGGTTTCGGAGCCGGGAACCTTGCGCGTGGAGTTGTGGAACCGGGCGAGGATCGCTTCGTCGGAGATCTCGGCAGGCTCGGCGCTGGCGACCCCGGTCATTTCTTCCGGAACTGATCGAGCGAGACGACCTTGGGCTCGTTGTCGGCGGCCGCCTCTGCGGGCGCGGGCGCAGCGCGCGGACGTTTTGCGGGCTTCTTTTCCGCCTCGATGGCCGGCGCCTCGAACTGCAGCAGGAACTGCACCGAGGGATC
>CAZJBC010000230.1:0-4742 GCA_964543805.1 uncultured Brevundimonas sp. | reverse complement strand
CAAGCTCTGGACCACCCAGGCCCAGACCCAGGTCGAGGCCGCCGCCTCCACCTACACGATCGACGGCGTGCAGTATGTGGCGGTGCTGGCCGGCTCTCGCCTGCCGACGGGACAGGCTCGCACAAGCGCGGTCAGCGCCAACAACTCGCGCCTGCTGGTCTACAAGCTGGGCGGAACGGCCAAGCTGCCGACGGCGGCGGTGGACGGCTCAACGACCGCCACTCTCAACCCGCCGCTCTATACCGGCACCAATGAGGACTTCATCTTCGGCGAAGGCATTTACGCCAAGAACTGCTCGGGCTGTCACGGCCTGAACGCTTCGGGCGGCAGCGCGCCGGACCTGCGCTACTCAGCCCTGCTGCGCGACGCCAACGGCTTCAAGGATGTGCTGAACGGCTCGCGGGTGCGGGGCGGCATGCCTTCGTTCCAGACCGTGCTGAAGCCAGGCGAGGCCGACTCGATCCTGCAGTACATCATCCGCCGGGCCAACGACGAGAAGCAGGTTCAGCAGGCCGCAGGCGCCGGTCGCAGCGGCGCGGCGCCGGGCGGCGGCGGCGGCGGGCGAGGCGGACGGGGCGGATAGTCCGCCCGGAAGCGGCAACGCGGAACAACCGGGGAAGGAGCGGCTCAATGTGGCGAACAGCAGCCTTGGCGGTTTCCTTTGCCACCCTGCTCGCTGGAATGTCGGTCGCCCAACCCGCGTCGCGAGGGGCGTCCGACCAGGAAATCAACAGCCTCTTCATGCGCGACTCCGTGGCCGCGCGCTCGCTGCTGGAACGCAGGCAGGCGCTTGCTCTGTCTCTGGCTGCCTCGGCGAGCGGAACGGATCTCATGCAGGGCGCTGACCGCCTGACCGACGCCGACCGGGCCAACGACGCGGGCGCTGTGGATGAGATCGATCGCGCCGTTGCGACAAACGCCGCCCTGGCTGGCCCGGCCGCCTATTTTCTGGGACTTGCCTATCGAGACGGCCATGGTCGCGCAAAGGATTTTCCCCACGCCCTGGCCTACTTTGGGCAGGCCGCCAGTTTCGCCCAAGACCGCCCCGAATACCGCGATACCTTGCGAGACTCGCTGATGAACCTGGGCCAGGCGGCCCGAGCCGGCGTGGGCGGCAAGCCAGACCTTCCCAAGGCCATTGGGTACTTCGCCCGCTCAGCCGAGGCCGGAGATGCGCGCGCCCAGTGTGAGTACGGCGTCTATCTGATGGATGGTGAGGGCGTGGCCCAGGATAAGAGAGCCGGGAACCAGTGGCTGCGCAAATCTTCAGAACAGGGATTCATCTATTGCATGGCCAACCTCGCGGCTAGCCTGGCGACCGGCGACGGAACAGACGAAAATGACGCGGAGGCGCGGGTCTGGTACGGCCGGGCGGCCGACGGCGGCTCGACCCAGGGACTGCTGTCGCTGGGCATGATGATGGTCACCGGCGAGGGCGGAGCCAAGGACGATGATCGCGGCCGCGCCTATGTTGAACTGAGCGCCGAAGGCGGCGATCCGGAAGGGCCGCGATTCGTGACCCGCCTGGGGCCGGCCTCGCCCGAGGCCCGCCCGCGCATCGACGCCATCAAGGCCGACTGGCTGCGGACTCACCAAGCCGCGGGTCGGGGCGGATAGTCGCGCCGCCTAACCGTAATAGGCATTGAATTTCCGCTGGCGACACGTCAGTTTGCGGCCAAGCAGGGCGGGCCGAGACTCGTCGACGCATGACGACTCCGGGGAGTGAGTTTATGAGACATCTGAAGCAGGTCGCCGTGGCGGCGACGGTCGCCGCGCTGGCAGTGGTTATGACGGTCGGCGGGGCCGCGGCCCAGAAGGCCGCGCAGACCAAGGCGGCGCCGGCCGCGACCGCGCCCAAGCCTGCGGCGGCCCACGCGCCCTCCCAACCGTTCGGCGCAGCGGCGGTCGACCAGGCGCGTCTGATCCACGCCAACTCCGAGCCCGGCTCCTGGCTGGCGGCCGGCCGCGACTATGACGAGGAGCGCTACAGCCCGCTCACCCAGATCAACAAGTCCAACGTCGCCCAGCTGGGCCTGGCCTGGTACGGCGACATCAATTCCGAACAGGCCCAGGAATCCACGCCGGTCATCGTCGACGGGGTCATGTACCTGACGACCAACTGGAGCATGGTGAAGGCCTATAACGCCAAGACCGGCGAGAAGATCTGGGAATACGACCCCCACGTCGACCGCGCGGCCACCGGCCCGATCTCGTGCTGCGGCACCGTCAACCGCGGAGTCGCCGCCTGGCACGGCAAGATCTATGTCGCCGCCCTGGATGGCCGCCTGATCGCCCTGGACGGCAAGACCGGCGCGGTGAAATGGTCGGTCCAGACCACCGATCCGAAGCAGCCCTATACGATCACCGGCGTGCCGCGCATCGCCAACGGCAAGATCTTCATTGGCAACGCCGGCGCCGAATACACCGTGCGCGGCTATATGGGCGCCTGGGACGCCGAGACGGGCCGTCAGCTGTGGCGCTTCTATACGGTGCCCGGCAATCCGAACGATCCGAACAACAAGGATCCCGAAATCCTCAAGCGCTACGCCGCGACATGGCACGGCGAGTGGTGGAAATACGGCGGCGGCGCGACGGTGTGGGACACCATCATGTACGACCCCAAGACCAATCTGGTTTACTTCGGCACCGGCAATGGCCTGTCCTGGTCTCAGGACATCCGCAGCCCCGGCGGCGGCGACAACCTGTTCGTCTCCTCGATCATCGCGGTCAACGCTGACACCGGCGCCTATGTCTGGCACTATCAGGAGACGCCGGGCGACGAGTGGGACTTCGACAACACCAATCCGCTGATGACCGCCGATCTGAAGATCAACGGCAAACAGACCCACGTGCTGATGCAGGCGCCCAAGATGGGCTTCTTCTATGTGTGGGAAGCCAGGACCGGCAAACTGCTGTCGGCGGGCAAGTTCGCCCCCGAGAACTGGGCCGATCACATCGACATCGCCACCGGCCGTCCCGTGCAGAACGCCCAGGCCCGCTACGGTTTCGGCCGCTCGGCCCTGGTCTATCCGGCCGCCCTGGGCGCCCACAACTGGCATCCGATGTCGTTCAGCCCGCGCACAGGTCTGGTCTATATCCCGGTGACCGAGAATTCGTCGGTCTACACCAGCGCCGATCCCTCGACCTTCCAGATCAAGGAGCGCCAGTACAACACCGGCAACAGCAACTCGGCCGACTCGGCGGCGCTCTACGCCGCCCCGGGCGCGCCGCCGCGCGGCAACGTCAAAAGCTATCTGCAGGCCTGGGATCCGGTGGCGCAAAAGGAAGTCTGGCGTGCGCCCGACACCGTCTATGGCGCCGCCGGCACCATGGTCACCGGCAGCGATCTGGTCTTCAAGGGCGACGCGGCCGGCATGTTCTCGGCCTATGACGCCAAGACCGGCGCCAAGCTTTGGTCCGCGCCCACCCAGGCGCGCGTCGTTGCCTCCGCCTCGACCTACATGATCGACAACGTCCAGTATGTGGCCATCCTGGTCGGCGCCGGAGGCCCGCCCACGGGCCAGGTGCGCACCAGCGCTGTCAGCGCCAACAATTCGCGCATCCTGGTCTACAAGCTGGGTGGAACCGTCCAGCTGCCCACCACCCAGATTGGCAATGCGACCACAGCGTCGGCGAACTTCAATCCGCCATTGCTGACCGCCACCAACGAAGCGGTGATCGACGGCCAGGGCCTGTACAGCAAATCCTGCTTCACCTGCCATGGCCAGGATGCAGTCGGGGTGGGCACGCCTGGACCTGACCTGCGCAAGTCGGCGCTGCTGAACAACCAGACCGCCTTTGTCGATGTGATCCAGAACGGTCGCACCAACAACGGCATGCCCGCTTTCAAGGGAAGGGTCTCGCCCACCGAGGCGGCCTCGATCATGGCCTATGTGATCAAGGTCTCAAACGACGCCAAGGCGGCCGAACAGCAGGCCACGGCGGCCGGCGGCGGTCGTGGCGGCGGCGGGCGCGGTGGCGCTGGCGGCGGCGGCGGCGGCGGAGCAGGGGGTCGCGGCGGTGGTCGCGGGGGCTGATCGCTTCCGAACTAGTTGTTGCGACTTCACAATATTGTTGCGAAGTTGAAATTTTGCTCGCCAAGTCTGCAGGGCAGGGGTAGCGTTCTTTCTGGGTCCGGCCGATCTCGGCGCCGGACCTGGGGAGGCGACCTATGACATCCATTCGTCTGCAGAACATCCTGATGCGCGGCGCAATGGCGGGCGCCATCATCGCGGCGACGGCGGCTTCTGCCCTGGCTCAGACCGCCGCAGCGCAGCCGGGCGGCGCGGCTGATCCAGCGCCCTGCTGTTCGGTCGGCCCTGATGTCCGCACGGTGACGCTGCCTCCGCGCCCGGCCGCCAGATCCACCTCAGGCCAAGCGGCCGACCCGGATCAGACTCGTCGTAACGCTATGCGCGCACTGATCTTTTTTGACGGCGATCCCTCTGTGCTGGCGGGCACGGAATCAGCTGCGGCGCCCTCTGAAGGCCGGACGGGCGGTTGTTGCATCAACACAATTCGAATGGAGATTCTGCAAGCCGTAGCGCCTGCCGGTCCGTCTGAATCCAAGCCGCAACCGAAGGCGATTTCCGCCATCGACCTTGCCAGGGCCGAGGCCTTCAAGGCCAAGGTCATCGCCCGGCAGGAAGAGCACCGCCCGACGGTCTTCCGCGCGCCGCTGTAGCCCGCACTGTAAACCGGCGTCGGGATCGCTCGGGACGCCGCCGCCGTACAACTCCCGG
>CAZJBC010000229.1:0-4790 GCA_964543805.1 uncultured Brevundimonas sp. | reverse complement strand
CGACCACGAAGTGCTGATCGAGCTGATGGAAGGGGTGGAGGATATCCCCGGCGCCGCCCTGCATGAGGGTCTGGATTTTCGCTGGGAGAGTTTCGACGACTATCTGGGCGTCGTGGAGCGCCGGGCCCGGGACATCGACCTGTGCGCCCAGCTGCCGCACGGGCCCCTGCGCGTCTACGTCATGGGCGAGCGAGCCGCCCGGCTTGAGGCGGCCACCCCTAAAGACGTCGACGCCATGCGCGCCCTGACCGCCGAAGCCATCCGCGCCGGCGCCCTGGGTTTTTCCACCACCCGTTCGCTGAACCACCGCACGGTCAAGGGCGACTATACGCCCACCCTGCGCGCCTCGGCCGACGAGCTAAAGGGCATCGCCCTTGGCCTGAAGGACGCCGGCAAGGGCGTGCTGCAGTTCATCTCCGACTTCGACACGCCCTCGCTGGCGGAGGAATTCGCCCTGCTGCGCAACCTCGTCGAAATATCCGGACGGCCGCTGTCGATCTCGGTCGCCCAGCGCCACACCGCCCCCAATAACTGGCGCGAGATCATGGCCCTGGTCGATCAGGCGGTGGCGGACGGCCTGCCCATGCGCGGCCAGGTAGCCCCGCGCCCGATCGGCGTGCTGCTGGGCCTGCAGGGCAGCCGCAATCCTTTCAGTTTCACGCCGGCCTATCGCGAGATCCAGCACCTGCCCCTGGCCGAACGGGCCGCGAAAATGGGCGAGCCGGCCATGCGCGCCCGGCTGCTGGAGGAAATCACCCAGCCCGCCAAGGGCGCCCGCCGCGTCACCGACTGGGGCAAGATGTATCCGTTCGGCGATCCGCCCGACTATGAGCCGCCGGCCCACATGCGCCTGTCCGCCATCGCCGAGCGCGAGGGCCGCAAGCCCGCCGAGGTCGCCTTGGACCTGATCCTGGGGGACGGCGGCAAGGCCTTTATTTATGCGCCTTTCGCCAACTATGCCGACGCCAATCTGGACGTCTGCGGCGAGATGCTGGCGCAGGCCAACACCCTGCCCGGCCTGGGCGACGGCGGCGCCCATGTGCGGGCCATCGCCGACGGCAGCTTCCCGACCTACATGCTGACCCACTGGGGCCGCGACCGGCCGACCGGGCGGTTTGATCTGTCCTGGCTGGTCAAGCGCCAGACGTCGGATACCGCCGCCGCCGTCGGCCTGATGGATCGCGGCGTGCTGGCGCCCGGCATGAAGGGCGACCTGAATGTCATCGACATGCAGCGCCTGTCGCTGCACGCCCCCACCATGGCCAGCGACCTGCCCGCCGGCGGCTCTCGCCTGCTGCAAAGGGCCGAGGGCTATGAGGCGACGGTCGTCTCCGGCGAGGTGATCTTCCGCAATGGCCAGGCCACCGGCGCCCTGCCCGGCAAGCTGGTTCGGGGGCCGCAGTCTACCAGGGCCTTCGTCAGCGCAGCCTGAGGATAGGCTACTCCGCCGCCAGCGGGGCCGGGTGGTGTTCGATCAGGTCCTCGTCGCCATAGGCGTCGATCTGGCGGCCGGTCCACTCCGGCGACTTGGTGAAGCGGGCGACCATCGAATAGAACACCGGCACCACGAACAGGGTCAGCAGGGTGGCGAATAGACAGCCGCCGAAGATGACCACGCCGATGGTGAAGCGGCTGGCCGCGCCCGGGCCGTGGGCGAAAACCAGCGGGATGGCGCCGAACGCCGCGGCGATCGAGGTCATGATGATGGGGCGCATCCGCACGCTGCAGGAATCCAGGATGGCCTCCTGGATCGACAGGCCTTCGTCGCGTCGCTGGTTGGCGAATTCGACAATCAGAATGCCGTTCTTGGCGGCGATGCCGATCAGGATGATCAGGCCGATCTGGCTGTAGAGGTTCAGCGAAGCGCCGGTCATGAACAGGGCGAACAGGCCCCCCAAGGCGGCCAGCGGCACGGTGGAGATGATCACCAGCGGGTGGATCCAGCTTTCAAACTGGGCGGCCAAGACCAGGAAGACCAGCAGCAGGGCCATGGCGAATGCCAATCCTACGCCGCTCTGGCCCTGCAGGTAGTCCCGAGTCGCCCCGCCCCAGCTGATCGCCGCGCCTGGCGGCTGTTTGTCGGCAAGGGCTTTGACGAAGTCGATGGCTTGTTGCTGGGTGTAGCCGGGCGCAAGGTCGGCGCTGAGCGAGATGGCGCGCTGACGGTCGATGCGCGAGCGGGTGGCGGTATCGCCGCGCACTTCGGTGGTGACCAGGGCCGACAGCGGCACCAGGGCGCCCTGGCTGGAGCGCACATACATGGTGTTCAGCGCATCCTGGGTGCGGCGGTTGGCCAGATCGGTCTGCAGGATGACGTCATATTCCTGGCCGTTCTTGATATAGGTGGTTCCCTTGGTCGAGCCCAGCATGGTGGACAAGACCGAGCCGATGGCCCTGGGCGGCACGCCCAGCGAGGCGGCCTTTTCCCGGTCCATGTTGATCAGCAGGCGGGGCGAGGTCGGCTCGTAGTCGAGCCTGACACGCTGGAAGCCCGGGTTTCCACGCGCCGCTACGAGGATCGGCTGAATCCAGGTGTTGATGTTGTCGTAGTCGTCGCCCTCGGCGACCATGGTGAAGCTGTTGGAGCCGCCGCCCCCGCCGCCGCGCGCCAGGGGCGCGCGCACCGAGGCGCTGATCCGGGCGCCGGTGATGGAGGCGGATTCGCGGCTGATCCGGGTGGCGATGTCGTCAGACGTCACCTTGCGCTGGCTCCAGGGCACCAGCACGACGTTGGCAGAAGCGCTGTTGTACTGTCCGCCGCCGTTGCCGGGTGCGGTGACAGTGACCTTGTCGGCAATGCCTTCCTTGATCAGCGGCAACAACTTGGCCTGCATCTGCTCGGCGACGGTGGACATGTAGTCGTAGCCGGCGCCCACCGGTCCCTGGGCGTTGACCTGGATGATGCCGCGGTCTTCGTTGGGCACCAGTTCCTTCGGCAGAATTAGAAACAGCCCGGCTGCGATCCCGGCCATGCAGAGCACAACGAGGACAACGCCCCCGGCGGCCGTCCTGCGGCCGATCATGCCCTTGAGCGAATTGACGTAGGAATTGCGCAAAGCGTTGATGGACCGGTCGACCAGGCGCGCGAAGAAGCCCTGGCCTGAGGCCGGACGCAGCAGCTTTGACGCCAGCATCGGCGACAGCGACAGGGCCAGCAGGGCTGAAAATCCGATGGCCGCCGCGACCGCAACCGCCAGTTCAACGAACAGCTTTCCCGTATAGCCGGGCAGGACCATCATCGGCGCGAACACGGCCATCAGCACCATGGTGATGGCCAGGATGGCGAAGAACACCTGTTTGGCGCCGCGCTGGGCGGCGACCAGAGGCGGCTCGCCCTCGTCGATTCTGCGCTGGATATTTTCCACAACGACGATGGCGTCGTCGACCACCAGGCCGATGGCCAGAACCAGGGCCAGCAGGGTCAGCAGGTTGATCGAGAACCCAAAGACCGCCAGCACCGTGAAGGTCGACAGAATACAGATCGGCGCGACGATCGTCGGGATGATCGCGGTTCGCCAGCTGCCCAGGAAGACGATGTTTACCAGCGCCACCAGCGCCAGCGAAATCGCCATGGTGATCCACACCTCCTTGATGGATTCGGAGGTGAAGACCGAGTTGTCGACCGCCATCGACATGACCGTGCCCTTGGGCAAGGTCTTGTTGATCTCATCCACGGCCTTACGGGTGGCGATGGAGATGTCCAGGTCGTTGGCGTCGGACTGGCGAATGATCTGGAAGCCGATCATGTCGGTGAAGACCGGGTCCGGCATGACGCCATTGGCGTCGGCCTTTGCGCTGGAGGCGCCGCGGAACATGCGCCGGCGCTCGTCGGGGCCTTCCTCAACCCGGGCCACGTCGCCGAGACGGGTAATGTACTGGCCGCCGTTGCTGACTACATTGGCGGGACCCTGAGCCGCGCCTGCGCCACCGGTGTTACTCACCGCGCCGGCGCCGGAGACTGAGGTCGGGGTGGTGATCGGCAGCTGGGCGAAGTCCTCGGGCCGGGCGTACTGGCGCGAAACACGGACGGTGAAATCCTTGGAGACCGATTCCAGCGACCCGGCGGGAAGCTCGATGTTCTGTTGAGCGAGCGCGTTGTTGACGTCGTCCACCGTTACGCCGCGCGCGGCCATGGCGTCCGGATCGAGCCAGATGCGCATGGCGTAATTCTGGGCGCCGCCGACCTGGATCTGGGAGACGCCGTCGATCGTCGACAGGCGCTCAACCAGATAGCGGTTCGCATAGTCGGTCAGCTGCAACCGGTTCATGGTGGTCGACTTGAGCGCCAGCACGACAATCGGAGTGGAGTCGGCGTTGGCCTTCTGGACGATAGGGGCGTCCACATCCTGCGGCAGCTGGCGCTGCACGCGTCCGACGGCGTCGCGCACGTCATTGGCGGCAGCCTCAAGGGGCCGGTCGGGCAGGAACAGGATGTTGATATTGCTGCTGCCGTCGCGCGAGCTCGAGGTGATCTGGTCGATCCCCTGAATGCCCGAGACCTGGCGCTCGATCACCTCGGTGATACGCTCCTCGACGACCTCGGCCGAGGCGCCGACGTAGCTGGTGCTGATCGAAACCTGGGGCGGATCAACGCTCGGCAGTTCGCGCACCGACAGCCGCGTGAAGGCGGCGATGCCGACCACCACCAGGATGATGGCGGCGACGGCCGCGAAAACCGGCCTGCGGACCGAAAGATCCGAAAGCGTCATGCCGGCGCCTTTCCGGCCGCGCCCTGACCGCCGCGGCCGCCGCGGCCGCCGCGGCCGCCGGCCGGCGCGCCGCCGGGGGTT
>CAZJBC010000228.1:0-4801 GCA_964543805.1 uncultured Brevundimonas sp. | reverse complement strand
GGCCGCACCCTGGTCAATCTGAACATTCCAGACGAGGACCTGAAGACCCGCTCGTACCAGCACCTGCTGGACCTGTGCGGCCTGATCGGCGACGACAGCTTCGAGCTGTTCTCGGCGATCCAGACCCTCAATCCCTACGCCGCCGACGTGGCCCGGGCTTACGTGAAGGAAGCCGGCGACCTGCTGGACGCCGTGCACGGCAAGGCCTAGCGGCGGGCGAGAAACGCGCTCAGCGCCGCGACCAGGGCGCGGTTGCC
This sequence comes from uncultured Brevundimonas sp., assembly GCA_964543805.1. GTDB lineage: Bacteria > Pseudomonadota > Alphaproteobacteria > Caulobacterales > Caulobacteraceae > UBA5005. Next base: position 4,544 of record CAZJBC010000228.1, on the reverse strand, counting down.
GTCTTCCAGGCCGATGGTGATGCGCAGCGCATCGGGCAGGCCGTAGTTGGCGACGTAGCGCACCAGCAGGCCCCTCGACGCCAGGAAGGATTCTGCTTCCGCCGCCGTTCTGCCCGGCGTTTTCGGAAAGTGGACCAGCACGAAATTGGCGCGGCTGGGGGTGACCTCCAGGCCAAGACCGCCCAGCTGCTGGGTCAGCCAGGCGCGCCACTGTTCCACATGCTCGACGGTGCGGCGCTGGAAGTCATCGTCGCCCAGAGCGGCGACGGCCGCTTCCATGGCCGGGATGTTGACGTTGAACGGCAGGCGGATGCGGTCCATCGCGGCGATGATCGGCGACGGCGCATAGCCCCAGCCGACGCGCAGGGCGGCCAGGCCGTGCAGCTTTGAAAAGGTGCGGGTGACGACGACATTGCCCCGCTCGCGCGCCAGGTCGAAGCCATCGTCGAAATCAGGATCGGTGGCAAACTCGCGATAGGCGCCGTCGAGCACCAGGATGATGTTTTCCGGCAGAGAATCGGCCAGACGCCGCACCTCGGCGCCCTCCAGAATGGTCCCGGTCGGATTGCCCGGATTGGCGACGAACACAAGTTTGGTGCGTTCATCGACCAGGGCCAGGATTTCGTCGACGTCGATGCGGTAGTTGGGCTCTTTCGCGAACCGTACCTCGCCGCCGGCCGCATAGGCGCCAATGGCGAAGGCGGCGAATCCGAACTCGCCCTGGATCATGTTGTCGCCGGGCGACAGGAAGGTCTGGTTGAGGATCTGGAACACCTCGTCTGAACCGCAGCAGAAGATCAGGCGCTCGGGCTCCAGGTTGAATTTCGCGGCCACCGCCTGACGCAGGACGGTCGCACGCGGATCGGGATAGGCGGCCAGACGCGGCGCGGCGGCGGCAAAGGCCTCCATCGCCAGAGGACTGCAGCCCAGCACGTTTTCATTGGCCGACAGTTTGACCGGATTTTCGACGCCCTCGACCTTCGACTTGCCGGGAACATAGGCCTCGATGCCCAGAATACCGTCCTTGGGGGTCGGGGCGGTCATGTCAGGTCAAAGGCGGTGGGGACGACGCCGACAATGCCGGTCAGGTCGCCCGGCGCGTTCGCCAGGCGTCCGTCGTCGGTCTCGACAAAGCCAGAGATCGAGAACAGTTTCAGGCCGCTGGCCTCGGCGATCATCTTGGCCGACAGGTTGTCGATGGAAAGGGCGGTTTCGATTTCATAGCCCTGCATGGTCGAGTCCGTCACCCACAGGGTTTCGTCTCCGGCGTTTGACGGCTCGGATTTGACCTGGGCGACGACCAGGGCCTGGGGCGAGCCCCACTGGTTCACTTCCGGCAGGGCGCCGACGATGGACAGGGTTGGCTCGACCAGCATGCGGGCCCACCAGGCGTGCTCGCGGGTGATGGCCATGACCGCCACCGCGCCGCCGCCGCGCACCTGGGCCAGGGCCGCTTCCGGCTGGTCGACTTCGTACATGGTCGGCGCGCCGCCGAAGCGGGCGCGGGCCAGCTCGGCGATGCGGCCGGGCGTGCGATGGCTCCAGGTGACCACCGAGAACGGGGTCTGACCGTGCAGGGAATCGCCAATCAGTTCGCGCCAGATGCGGACAACCAGAGCGCGGCTGGCGGCGTCCTTTTCAGTATGAGCGAGGCGGCGCAGAATCTGGGTCTCGCGGGCCGGGCGCAGGGCGAAGGTTCCCAGATCACCGGCGGCGGCCTTGGCGTTGGCCACCTCGCGCGTCAGCGAGGCGCGCTTGTCGATCAGGCGCAGAAGATCGGTATCGATCGCGTCGATCTTCTCCCGTACCTGAGCCAGTGTGGGCGCCGCTTTGGTCATGCGCTGCCTTCAAAAAAATGAGCGCCGGACCATAACGGCAAAGTCTGGACGCGCAAGTGCAGCGGCTTAATTGCGACGGGCCGGGGCGGCAGGCGGCTGGGCGATGCGCGGCGCCTCGCCAAGGGCCGAGGTTCCCAGCCAGGTCTGGGCTTCGTGGAACTCCAGCTTGGTCTCGGCCACCGCGCCTGCGGGCAGGGCTGGCTGACCGGCCGCCAGGCCTGACGCGACCGCCGCTGTCGGTCCAGGCAGGACGGCAATGGCGCTGAGGGCCTGCATGGCGTCGCCGATCCGGCCGGCCTGGAGATCCAGAGCGCCGAGCAGATAGCCCTGGTCGTCGAGGCTGATGGCCGACGGCGCCAGCTGGACCAGCACGTCATCGCCGGTGAGCACGCCGCCCTGGGCCAGATCAAGCCGTCCGCCGCTCGTCTTCCAGTGGTCGAGCAGGCCGCTCCAGCTTGCGCCGCGCAGACTTGAGGCGTGGGAGAGCGCGCCCTCGATGTCGACAGTAACTTGCTTGCCGGCCGCGATTCGGGCCAGGGCGCCGCCATCGCTGGGGGTGGCCTTGTCGATGCGGAAGAAGACCCTGGCGGTATCGCCAGCGTCCGGCGTCAGGCGAGCCTCAAACCGGTCGATGACCGAAAAGGCGACGGCGCCGCCTGTGGCTGGAACGAGCCGCAGGTTCTTGCCCTCCACCGCGATGCGCGGCGGGGATTTGGACAGGCCGCCCAGGCTCATGCGCAGAACGTCGCCCGAGATCGTCAGCGGCGCCGCGCCGGGGCGGGACAGAACGATGTTCTGATCGGCGACCAAGACGATTATGCCCGGCGTGATCGCCGAGGTTTCAGCCTGAAGCTTCGGCGTCGATACGCCCCAGCCGTCCGGCTCCTTGATCTGGACCTGGTCCGCCTGAACGAAGAACCGGAACGGGTAGCCGCTGACCGAGCGATGCGCCCAGCTGACCGTCCAGCCAGCGGCGCGCCAGCTTTTCGTCTGGCTGTCGAGTTGGGCGCCGATCTGGTGCGCGCCGATCATCCACCAGACAGACCAGCCCAGGATGAGAGCGATAAAGGCGCCCCAGGGAATGAGGATCCAGCGGCGTTTGGCATTGACGGCGACGTCTGACATGAGCAGGGGACTCTATGAATGGGATCGCGGCGGAGATGACGGCGGAAGGCGACAGGTGGGTATTCGGCTATGGGTCGCTGATGTGGCGCCCCGGGTTCGACTTCATAGAACGCCGCGCGGCGATCCTCCATGGCCGCCGGCGGGCTTTTTGCATCTATTCAGTGCATCACCGCGGCACCTATGAGCGCAAGGGCCTGGTCCTGGGCCTGGCGCCCGGTGGCTCGGTGCGCGGCGCGGCCTATCGGGTGGCCGCGAGCCAATGGTCCAAGGTCTACGAATATCTGCGTGAGCGGGAGCAACCGACCGAGACCTATTTCGAAGCCTGGCGCGACGTAGATCTGGGGGGCGGACGGCGCGAGCCGGCGCTGGTGTTCCTATCGGACCGCAACCATCCCCAATGGGCGGGAAATCTGAGCCTGGAAGCGCAGGCCGACCTGATCGCCGGGGCGACGGGCTTGTCTGGCCGCAATGTCGATTATCTGCGCGATCTGGTCGAGCATCTGCGTACCGAGGGAATCCAGGACAAGGTCATGGAAAGGCTTCTGCCCATCGTGGAAGCGCAGAAGCGATAGTCCTCTAGCGCCGCATTGCGCTCTTGGCTTCGCGGCGGGCGCGGGCTTCGGCCTTGGCCGCGGACTTGCGTTCCTTGCGCTCGGCGCGCTTGGCCTCGTCGGACTCGGCGGCGACATCGAGCCGCGACTGGACCTCGGCGGCCTTGGCCAGCAGCTTTGCGTGTTCCTTGGCGGCCTTTTCAGCCTCGCGGGCGGCGCGCTGTTCGGCGCGCTTTTTGGCCTTGTCGGCCTCGCGGTCGATGGGGGCGGCGGCCTGAATCGTCGGCTTGGGTTTGAATTTGGCGAGAACGGCCTGTTTGGCGGCGCGCGCGGCGGCCTGACGGTCGTTGAAGTCGGGGTCGATTTTGGATCGCATGATGAGGACGGCCGGCGGAACGACGCCAGCGTTCGGTCTTCTCCGTGAATGTGAGCGGCTCTGATAGGCCTAACCGGCCCTACTTTTCAAGGGCGGGCGACAACTTGTCCGTTTGGGAGGAATGGTCCGTTCGCCATCGCCAGTGCCCGACGTCGCCGGGGCGAACGGAAAAATCGACGCCGGGCTTCGCCGCGGAGGGCGGCGTGGCGCGGGGCAGAGCGGGAGTGGGGCCGCTTCGTCCCGAGTCTGCAAAGGGTGGCGCGGCTGCGACGACCTCGAGGCCCCTCGCGAAGGTTGAGCCCCCAAAAGCCGCCGCAGCCGCTTCCCTACTTCCGCTGCTCGCCCAGCCGGACGTAGAGCGCTGTACCCGCCACTGACACCATGAACACCAGGAAGGTGACAGCGGCAAAGGCGGGAAAGTACATGCTGAGGGACACGAGATTGCCTCCTTGGATGGAGATCAAACCCTAGGTCCGGTCACGGTTTTCGCCCTTGATCTGGATCAAGCTTGAGTTCTGGAATGGTGTAAATTGGGGCTCGCCGCGGAGTCGCGCGGCGCGTCCTTGGATTTGCCCTGAGTAATGCCCGCCAGACCCCAGCTGAAGATCGTCCCGCCCGCCCCATCGTGCGCGAACAACGGCCCCTGCGCTCACT
>CAZJBC010000227.1:0-4821 GCA_964543805.1 uncultured Brevundimonas sp. | reverse complement strand
CGTCAGCAAGGAGACGCCCCCCGGCGCCGGGCTGGCTCACGCGGCGCTCGGCCTTGCGCCGCTGTACCGGCTAAAGACGCCGGATGGCGGCTACAGCGCCGAGCAGATCTCTGACGGGGTGACGATCAACCTGGAGATTTCGTGGCGAGCGCCGATGCGGCCGTCTGTCATAAGCACGCCGCGGTGGCTCAGCACCCCCAATTCGAGTGACATAAACGCGGTCTATCCCGGCCGTGCCTTGAGGAACGCCAAGGCGGGGCGCGTGACCCTTGTCTGCACGGTAATGGCCACCGGCTATATGGAAAATTGCTCGGTCGGGGAGGAAACGCCATCCGGCCAGGGTTTTGGGGCTGCGGCTCTCAGTCTGATCCCGAAATTTAGGATGGCGCCAGAGACGCGCGACGGCGTTCCCGTCGGCGGCGCCAGAATGAATATTCCGATTATCTTCGACCCCAACTGAAACTCCGTCCGTTTCGGGTGATTTGAACGCGCCGCGTTGATCGCAGTCGGCAGCTTCTGTCGTCCGGCAGGACGCTCGATAACTTTTACGCCGCACCAGACATTTGATCACTTTACGAACGCTCCGCCCCCTTGACTCTCACCCCCTCAGCCGCCATCTGAGGCCTTGCTAACCCCATGCCGTAGCGCACGAAAACGACACGGCCGCACCGCATCAGCCGGGCGCGCCACTCAGGTCCGAGTTTTTCGTCGGCGAGCGTGGAGGACGAAACCGAACGAGGCGGCGAAGGGTTGATCTTCGCGGCCCGTCTTTTGCATGAGATTTGGCGGCACCGAATGGGCGCAATTTGCGACCCTTTGTCGCCCGGACCGGAGACCTGAATGAGCGACGCCGCCGTGGAAGCGCCCGAAACCGAAGCCCCGACCCAGGACGGACCCCTGCTCGACCTGACCGACGCCGGGGTCAAGAAGTTCATCAAGCAGGCGAAAGCCCGCGGCTACGTCACCATGGACGAGCTGAACAAGGTGCTGCCGAGCGAGGAAGTCACCTCCGAGGCCATCGAAGACACCCTGGCCATGCTGTCGGAAATGGGCGTCAACGTTATCGAGTCCGACGAAGAGGCCGAGGTCCAGTCGACGGATGTCGCGGCTCGCGAAGAATCGGCCGTCGCCGAGGCGCCGAAAGAGTCCGCCTACGACCGCACCGACGATCCGGTGCGCATGTATCTGCGCGAAATGGGCAGCGTCGAACTGCTCTCCCGCGAAGGCGAAATCGCCATCGCCAAGCGCATCGAGGCCGGCCGCGACACCATGATCCGCGGCCTGTGCGAAAGCGCGCTGACCTTCGAAGCCATCATGGTCTGGCGCGACGAACTGGCCACGGGCCGGGTTCTGCTGCGCGAGGTCATCGACCTGGAACAGACCTATGGCGGCCTGACCGGCACCCTTCCCGGCACCTCCATTCCCGCCCCGCCGGCCGGCGAGGTTGTGCAATCGCCGCCCATGGGCGGGCCCAAGGCCGTGCAGGAAAAGATCCGTCAGGTCCGTGAGGACGAGGACGAGGTCGAAAAGGAACGCCGCGAACAGGCCGAGCGCGAACAGGCCGAAGCCGAGGAAGAAGAAGACTTCGACGATGGCGCGGGCCCGACGGTCAGCGCCATGGAATCGGAACTGCGCGAAGGGGTGATGATCACCCTGGACGCCATCGCCGCCGAGTTCGACAGCTTCCGCAAGCTGCAGGAAAAGCTGATTTCACGCCGGCTCGAAGGCCGCGACCTGAAGTCGTCCGAGCGGGCCGCCTTTGAGGCCGCCAGCCTGACCATCGTTCAGCATCTGAAGACCCTGAAGCTGAACAACAACCGTATCGAGGCGCTGGTCGAACAGCTCTATGCGATCAACAAGCGCCTGATCGCGCTTGAGGGCCGCCTGCTTCGCCTGGCCGATTCCTACGGCATCTCCCGCGCCGAATTCCTGAAAGCCTATTTTGGCCAGGAACTGGCGCCGGACTGGACCGAAAAGGTCAAGGCCCTGGGCGTACGCTGGACCAAGTTCACCGAGAACGACATCATCCAGATCGTCGAGATCCGCACCGAGATCGCCGCCCTGGCCACCGAAACGGGCGTCGCCATCGACGACTACCGGCGCATCGTCCAGACGGTGCAAAAGGGCGAGCGCGAGGCCCGCCAGGCCAAGAAGGAAATGGTCGAGGCCAACCTTCGCCTGGTCATCTCCATCGCCAAAAAATACACCAACCGCGGCCTGCAGTTCCTGGACCTGATCCAGGAGGGCAACATCGGCCTGATGAAAGCTGTGGACAAGTTCGAGTACCGCCGCGGCTATAAATTCTCCACCTACGCCACCTGGTGGATCCGTCAGGCGATCACCCGCTCTATCGCCGACCAGGCCCGCACTATCCGCATCCCGGTGCACATGATCGAAACGATCAACAAGATCGTCCGCACCTCGCGCCAGATGCTTCACGAAATCGGCCGAGAGCCGACGCCGGAAGAACTGGCCGAGAAACTGGCCATGCCGCTCGAAAAGGTCCGCAAGGTCCTCAAGATCGCCAAGGAGCCCATCTCGCTCGAGACCCCGATCGGCGACGAGGAAGACTCCCACCTGGGCGACTTCATCGAGGACAAGAACGCCATCCTGCCCATTGACGCGGCCATCCAGTCGAACCTGCGCGAGACCACCACCCGCGTGCTGGCGTCGCTTACGCCGCGCGAAGAGCGCGTCCTGCGCATGCGCTTCGGCATCGGCATGAACACCGACCACACCCTGGAGGAAGTCGGCCAGCAGTTCAGCGTCACCCGCGAGCGCATCCGCCAGATCGAAGCCAAGGCGTTGCGCAAGCTGAAGCACCCGAGCCGGTCGCGCAAACTGCGCAGCTTCCTGGACAGCTAGGTTTTACCTCACTCTCCAAAACTCATCGTCATCCCGGGCACAGGGCCCGGGATGACGACCGGGATGGGATTTCGGATAGCCCCTCGCCGCGTGAGCCCTTCCTGTGCAAGTCTTCCCAAAAATGTCGGGAGGAACGCACCGTGAGACCCAATCCGCGCACTGAAACCGCCGCGCCACTAACCTGGCAGATCGGCGAGGTCACCGTCACCCGCATCGTTGAGATGGAGACCACCGGCGGCACGCGCTTTCTGCTGCCGGAAGCCACCTACGACGCCATCCGCGAAATCGACTGGCTGGTCCCGCACTTCGCCGAGCCCGGCGGCAAGCTGAAGATGAGCATACATGCCCTGGTGGTCGAGGCGCCCGGCCGGCGGATCATCGTCGATACCTGCATCGGCAATGACCGGCAGCGGACCATGGAGCCGTGGAGCAATCTGCAGACATCGTTTCTCACCGACCTGGAAGCCGCCGGCTTTGGGCGCGAGACGATCGACACTGTTCTGTGCACCCACCTGCATGTCGACCACGTCGGCTGGAACACCATGCTGGTCGATGGGAAATGGACCCCGACCTTTCCAGGCGCCCGCTATCTGTTTGCCCGCACCGAGTTCGACTACTGGCGCGCCGAAGCTGTAGACGAAGACCCGGCGACCTCGCCGTTCCACGACAGTGTCAAGCCGGTCTGGGAGGCGGGGCTCGTTGATCTTGTGGAGACCGACCACCGCATCTGCGATGAGGTCAGTTTCGAGCCGACCCTGGGCCACACCCCCGGCCACGTTTCAGTGCGGATCAGCTCGAAGGGTCAGCAAGCGCTGATCACCGGCGACTTCACCCACCACCCCTGTCAGCTGGCCCGCCCGCACTGGGCCGCCCAGGTCGACTATGACCAGGCCGCCTCCACCGCCACCCGCCGGCGCGTCTATCGCGCGCTGGCCGGGACAAAGACCCTGGTGATCGGCACCCACTTCGCGGCCCCCTGCGCGGGTCACGTTGTCGCGGACGGAGACGTGTGGCGACTGCAGGTCTAGGCGGCAAATCTGCCCGCCCCTGCGGCAATCCGCCCACCTTTGCCGCACAACGATCTAGCCGCCTTGGCAAGATTGTGGATAGCGCGTATGCACCCGCCGATGTTAAGCCCGGACCAGCGAATCCGGGGCAGATTCTATGAGGGCGTCGAATATGGGGATGCGAAGGCTGGCGGGCGGAATAGCCCAATGGGCCTTGTCGGGGACCTTGGGAGCGGCAGTTGCCCTAAGTCTCGCAGGTAGCGGGTTCGCCGACGAGTTGTTGGGCCAGCCCACGCCGGGCGCTGTTGGTCTGCAGCGCAGCGGCTCGGACATGCGCGATCAGGTCCAGAACTTCCACAACCACATCCTCATGCCGATCATCGTGCTGATCAGCCTGTTCGTGCTGGGCCTGCTGCTATGGTGCATGATCTTCTTCAACAAGCGGTCCAATCCGGTGCCGGCCAAGTGGAGCCACAACACCTTTATCGAGGTGATCTGGACCATCGTGCCGGTCGGCATTCTGATGTTCATCGCCATCTTCTCGTTCAGCCTGCTGTCCGAATTCCACCACATGCACAAGCCCGATTTGACCATCAAGGCGACCGGCAACCAGTGGTACTGGACCTACGAATACCCCGACCAGAAAATGCCCGAGTACGACTCAAAGGTGCTCGAGGAAGACAAGGCCAAGGCCGCCGGCCTGCCCTATCGTCTGGCGGCGACCGATCCGATCGTCGTGCCGGTGGGCAAGGTAGTCCGGGTGCTGGTCACCGGCCAGGATGTCATCCACGCCTTTGGCGTTCCGGCATTCGGCATCATCATCGACGCCATTCCTGGCCGCGTAAACGAAACCTGGTTCAAGCCGCGCACCATCGGCACCTACTATGGCAATTGCCGCGAACTGTGCGGCATCGACCACGCCTTCATGCCGATCGCGGTGCGCGTGGTC
>CAZJBC010000226.1:0-4838 GCA_964543805.1 uncultured Brevundimonas sp. | reverse complement strand
CGCCGGCGCGCCGCCTGGCTGGCCGACCGCGTTGGCGACCTGGCCGGCGAACCCGCCTGCCCGTCCCGCGCCGTTGGCGACCTGGGCGCCGGCGTTGACCAGCATCTGGCCGATCAGGGTCGCCGAGGTGTTGCGCACGTCATAGACATAGGTGCTGGAGGAATCGCCCACCGAGCTGACCTGATCCAGCTGGGCCGCCCAATACTGGACCCGCGCCATGGTTGTGTTGTCGGCCGCGAAGACCAGGGTTTGGTTGGTGGTCGGCAGCGAGACGATCATGATCGACTTGGGGCCAAGCGGGTCGGTGCCGACGATGTAGCCTTCGGCCGACAGGGTCGAGGACAGGGCCTGGGCGAAGTTGTCGGGCGACCAGAAGATCGGCTGCAGCAGGATGGCCTTGGCGCCGGCGAAGGCCGGCTGGTCCAGGTTACGCAGCAGATCCACCGCCGCGGCGACGTTGCGGGCCGGACCCTGAATGATGAAGGCGTTGGCCGCTTCGTCGGGCGTGAAGGTCAGGCCCTGGTTGGCGGTCGCGCTCTTGAGGAAATCCTGGATGCCGTCGGCGCGCAGGGCGACCAGCTGGAAGTACTGGGTGACCTGACGAGTGCCGGTGGGCGTGTCGGCCGACGAGCGGCTGCGGATGACGGAATTGACCGGCGCGCCGATGCCGTTGGCGCCGTCCTCGGTGATCTGCACCGTTGGGGCCGCGCCGCGGCTGATCGACATGGTCAGGCCAAAACCGCGCAGGGTCTGCTGCAGGTTCTGGATAAAGGCCTTCTTGGTGGTCGTCGGCGCCGGGCTGTAGGTGATTACATCCGTCCGTGTCGCCAGGTTCGGTCCGAGCGAATAGTCGATCTTGAGCACGTCGCCAAAGGCCGTGCGCAGATACTGGCCCAGAGGCTGGGGCGTCAGCACGGCGTTCAGCGGCTCGTCGCTGGTCAGCGCGGCCAGTTCCGCCGGGCTCGCCGCCGTGACGGCGCCCGCGCGGGCAGGCGCCGCGCCGCCGGGAATCTGGATGGGCTGGGCCGCCGGGCCCCGCACCAGTTCGCCATTGTCGCCGCCGCCGCCGCCGCCGCGTCCGCGTCCCGAACGGCCGCCGCCGCCGCGTCCCGGACCGGGACCGCCGTCCACGCCCGCCTGAGCATCCGGAAGCACCGTCGCGCCGGTCACCGTGGTGGTCGGCTGGGCGATCTGCATGGTCGGGAAGGCGGCGCAGCTCACCAGCGCGGCCGAAACCGCAAGGCCGCTGCTCCCGATAAGAATTCCCCGCTTGAGGCTCATGGTTTTTGTGTCTTTCATTCTTGATTAGCCGCCTGCGCGACCTCCTCGGCCCCGGCCGCCCCCGCCACCGCCGCCGCCGCCAAAACCGCCGCCGCCGCCGCCGCCGGGCGCAAAGCCCCCGGCGCCGCGATTGCCGCCACCGCCAAATCCGCCGCCACCACCGCCACCGCCACCCAGGCCGCCGCGATTGCCGCCGCCGATCACCACCGGCGCGGCCGGAGCGCCGCCCGGCTGGAGCTGCGCCTGTTGAGCCAGTTGCGGTATGACCTGGGCCAGCTGTTGAACCTGCTGGGCGGTGAGCACGCCGGCGCTCTGGAACGCCGCCAGCACCTGGCTGGTCATGGCGGCGTTGAAGTTTCCGGTCCGCATCAATTGCTGAAGCAGCTGAAGCACCGAATTTTGATTATAGCCCCCCGCCGTCAGCTGGGTGCGCAGCTGAGCCAGCTGGGCGTCTGTCGCGCCGGCGGCCTTGAGAGCGCTGACGATAGCGCCGATCTTTTCGCCGGGTATCTCGCCCGGGCGCAGGCTGTTGCCAAGCGAAAGGCCGACAACCGGGGCGGCGGTGACAACCGCAGTCGTACCGGCGACCGGTGCTGAATACAGTCCGATCCGCCGACTGTCCGAGCCCTTGGTCAGGATCGCGGTGGTTGAGCTTACGCTCGCGAGCTTCCAGCCGTCCTGATAGATATCGCCCGGATGCAGCTTGCGGTTCGCCAGCACCACGGTGGCTTGCGGCCCGGGTGCGTTGATCACCGCCGACAGATCGCGGCGGAACAGCACCGCGACATCGATCGGCGGCGGACCGGCGGACGCCGAGGGCGGCGCCGGCGGCGGCGCATTCAGGTGCGCCAGATAGGTCGCCGCTTCCGGCGCGCCCCAGCCAGGTTTGACGACCAGGGGCGCCACGGTGGCGCGGGCGCCGGCGTTGTCGGGCGGCGTGGATTTCTCGCCCTGCCAGTAGCCCACGGCCAGGGCGGCCGGCGCGCCGGCGGCGGCGATCAGCAGGACGGCGCGCACGCTCATTGGGCCTTGCCTTTCACCGGCGCGACAGGCGCCGCGGCGGCCTTGGCCGCCGGCGCCGCGGGCTTTGCGGCAGTTTTTTTCGGAGCGGGCCCAGGTGGCGACACGACCAGCGGGACTTTCAGGCTGATGCGCAGCTTGGGTTCCTTGTCGGTGGTCAGCTGCACTTCTTCCAGCAGGAACCCTTTGCCGGTTCCCGCCAGGCCGGCCATGAAGCCGGACAGGCCGGTCCAGCTGAACGGGGCGGTAATGTCGATCGGCGCAAAGGTCACGTCCCCCGCCGGCTCCAGCTTCTCGCTGGTCTTGATCTCGGGATTGACCAGCCCTGCGGTTGTGGCCAGCTGGGTCACGTCGGCCTGGGCCTTGACCTGAGCGACCGCCACCGAATTGCCCTCCCACGACCAGGCGCGCACGTCGGCGCGCGCCTTCTGGATATCTTCAGCGAGCTTTCCGCTGGAGGTGCGGCCGGCCGCCAGTTCTGCTGAACGTAGGTGCGTGTCGGCGACGTCATGGGCCGCGCCGGCGGTCGACTGGAAGTTGTAGGCGAGGAAAAGGGCGCCGATCGGAAAGAGCATCGACAACAGGGTCAGCAGCATACGCTCGCTCGGGCTCAACTTAGCCAGCTGGCTTTTCAATCCCGATGGAGAGGCGTCGGCCAAATGCGGTTCCTGCGTTGTTTTTTGTACGTTTCTTGTGGGTTCCGCCTGTTTCATATCCGTGTTTCGTCGGTGTTTCAGGCGCTCGCCGCAAAATGGCGCCAATATGGGCGCGGGCAAGCGGAATGTAGCGGCGGCAAAGCTTCGCGGCCGGTCCACGCCGTCGCTGGCCATTGCCCCCCAAGGGATTGACGGGACAATTCAAAACGTTACCGCTGCGCATTAAGCCGCGCCGTTATTTTGCCATGCTTGTGACGCGGAATTCAGCTAGGAATAAGACCCTTAAAAATACTCTAGAACACTTGATCGGGCGCACATGATGATGATCACCACATCGACCCACCGCACGCCTCGTCGCCTGCGCAGCAAGGCAGGCTACAGCCTGCTGGAAATTCTCATCGTTATCGTGATCATCGGCATGCTGGTCGCCCTGGTCGGCACGCAGCTGACGAAAATTCTGGACAACCAGAAGGTAAGCGCCACGCGGATCCAGATGAGCGACCTGAAGAAGACCCTGACGACCATGTCGCTGGACATCGGCCGCTACCCGACCGACGCCGAGGGCCTGGCCATCCTCAACAACAATCCGGGCGACGCCGCGCCGGGCTGGAAGGGTCCCTATCTGGACAAGGCGATTCCCAACGATAACTGGGGCCACCCCTTCATCTACAAAGCGCCCTCCGGCGACGATCTTGAGCCGACCATCAAGAGCCTCGGCAACGACGGGAAGGAAGGCGGAACTGGCAATGCCGCGGATATCTCCACCGACGACAACAGCAAGTAGCGGCGCCGGGTTCAATACCGGATTCACCCTGCTTGAGATCCTGATCGTCATCACGATCATGGGCCTGACGGTGGCGCTGGTGCTGCCGAATATCCAGCGCAGCATCAGCAATGCGGTGGCCAGGACCTATTTCTTTGAGTTCCAGAACCAGGCGACCGGACTGCGGGCCAAGGCCTATCACGAGAACCAGGCCATGATGCTGGTCAGCAGCGGCCAGTTTGTCGACGATCCCGACGCCGAGGTCCGGTCCGCTGAAATCCAGCTGTGTTCGCCAAACGTCGCCTGCGGCTGGACCTACAAGGTCTCGACGCCGATGTTGATCAGCGCCGGCGGGGTCTGCGACGCGGCTGACGTCGATCTGTACTACAACGCGATCCGCTCGGCCCACCTGGAAAGCCAGCCCGACTGCCATTTCAAGCAGGTGGCCAATTGACTCTCGCCGGCCATTCCCGGGCGGGCTTTACCATCATCGAGGCCATGATCGCCCTGGTGATCACCGGCTTTGTGCTGGGCATCATCATGGAAGCCGGTTCGCGCGGACCGTTTGAAGCCATGATGCTGGGCGCCCGGGCGCTGGTGACGGTGGACGGCAATGTGGATCGGGCGGCCTACGACGATGTATTCAGCGACCTGATCCTGCCGCCTTTGAACCTGTCGTCACAGCCGGCCGAGACTGAAATTGAAGGGGTCGACGATTCCTTCGTCGGCGCGCCCGACCAGGTGGCCGGCCGACTGGTCGCCGGTCGCGAGACGGTCTGCGCGCCGCTGGGCGTCGAGGGCCGCGTCGTGATCGCCGTGAAAAAGACCGATGACCTGGAAACCACCGTGACCTGCACGCTGACGCTCGACGACGGCACGGAGAACGACCCGGTGACTCTGGCCAAGCTGCGCTGGCCGGACGCGGCGTTTTCCTATTCCGAAGACGGCGCCCAGTGGCTCGACCAGTGGGAGGTTGACCGCGGCCAGCCGGTGGACGATTCGGCCAGTCCAAACAGCGAACTGCGTCAGGTGTTCGTGCGCCTGACCAGCAGCGTCGGCCGCTCGCAACTGATCGAGACGGCGATGTCGGGCCGTCGGCTGCCCCAGACGGCGCCGGC
>CAZJBC010000225.1:0-4844 GCA_964543805.1 uncultured Brevundimonas sp. | reverse complement strand
GTCCGCGAGCTGGGTGAGGCCGCCTGATGGGTCAGAAAGTCAATCCGATCGGGCTTCGCCTGGGCATCAACCGCACCTGGGATTCGCGCTGGTACGCGAACCGCGGGGAATACGGCAAGCTGCTCCACGAAGACCTGCGCGTTCGCAAGATGCTGAAAGAGCGCCTGTATCAGGCCGGCGTCTCGCGTATCGTCATCGAGCGTCCGCACAAGAAGTGCCGCATCACCATCTATGCCGCGCGCCCGGGCGTGATCATCGGCAAGAAGGGCGCGGACATTGAAAAGCTGCGTTCGGACGTCGCCGCCATCACCGGCGGTGAAGTTCACCTCAATATCGTCGAAATCCGCAAGCCGGAAACCGACGCCCAGCTTGTGGCCGAAAACATCGCCCAGCAGCTTGAGCGCCGGATCGCTTTCCGCCGCGCCATGAAGCGTTCGATCCAGTCCACCATGCGTCTCGGCGCCAAGGGCATTCGGATCAACGTTTCGGGCCGTCTCGGCGGTGCGGAAATCGCCCGGATGGAATGGTATCGCGAAGGACGCGTGCCGCTGCACACCCTGCGCGCCGATGTCGACTATGGATTTGCCGAAGCAAAGACCACCTACGGCATCATTGGCGTCAAATGCTGGATCTTCAAAGGCGAAATCCTCGAGCACGACCCGATGGCCCAGGACAAGCGCCTGGCCAGTGAATCAGGTCCGGCCAGCGAGGGTGAGCGCCGCGAGCGTTCCGACCGCGGCCCGCGCCGCGAACGGGCGGGAGCCTAGGTTATGCTGTCACCGAAAAAGACCAAATACCGCAAGCAATTCAAGGGCCGCATTCACGGTTCCTCGAAAGGCAACACGGCCCTGCACTTCGGCTCCTATGGCCTGAAGGCGCTTGAACCCGAGCGGATCACCGCCCGCCAGATCGAAGCGGCCCGCCGCGCGATCACCCGCCAGATGAAGCGTCAGGGCCGGGTCTGGATCCGGATCTTCCCGGACGTTCCTGTCTCCGACAAACCGGCCGAAGTCCGCATGGGTAAGGGCAAGGGCGCGATCGAATACTGGGCCGCACGCGTAGCCCCTGGCCGCATCATGTTTGAAATCGACGGCGTCAACGACGAGACGGCCCGCGAAGCTCTGCGCCTGGGCGCCGGCAAGCTGCCGATCAAGACCAAGGTCGTCACCCGCACCGATGCGGGCCTGATCATGGAGGTTGTCCAGTGAAGATCGCCGAAGTCCGCGTCATGACCGACGACCAGCTGTCGGAAAACCTGCTCAATCTCAAGAAAGAGCAGTTCAACCTGCGTTTCCAGAAGGCCACCGGCCAGATGGAAAAGACCCACCGCGTGAACCAGATCCGCAAGGATATCGCGCGGATCAAAACCGTTCTCCGCGCCAAGCCGTCCGCCTGAGGAAGATAACCTATGCCCAAACGAATTCTTGAAGGCGTGGTCGTCTCCGACAAGGGCGACAAGACGATTGTCGTTAAGGTCGAGCGCACGTTCCTGCACCCGGTCCTGAAGAAGACCGTGCGCCGGTCGAAGAAGTATCACGCCCACGATGAGACCAATGTCTACAAGGAGGGCGAGCGCGCCCGCATCGTGGAATGTCCGCCCAAGTCCAAGCTGAAAACCTGGGAAGTCCTTCCCAAGGCTTCGGCCTGATCAAGTCTGGAAAGTAGAAACCCATGATCCAGATGCAAACAAACCTCGACGTCGCCGACAATTCAGGCGCGCGCCGGGTGATGTGTATCAAGGTGCTTGGCGGCGCCGGACGTCGCTATGCGCACGTCGGCGACACTATCGTCGTCTCCGTCAAGGAAGCCATCCCCCGCGGCCGTGTGAAGAAGGGCGATGTTCTGCGCGCCATCGTCGTGCGCACCGCCCAGGGCATCAAGCGCAAGGACGGATCGCTGATCCGTTTCGACCGCTCGGCCGCCGTGATCGTCAACAAACAGAACGAGCCGATCGGCACGCGCATCTTCGGCCCGGTTCCCCGCGAACTGCGCGCCAAGAACCACATGAAGATCGTCAGCCTAGCGCCGGAGGTGCTGTAAGCCATGGCCGCGAAGATTAAAAAGGGCGATCGGGTGATCGTGCTGACCGGCCGTGACAAGGGTCGCGAAGGCACCGTCAACAAGGTGTTCCCCAAGGAATTCAAACTGCTGGTGGGCGGGATCAACATGGTCCAGCGCCACACACGTCCGACCCGCGACGATCCGCAGGGCGGCATCAAACACAAGGAAGCGCCGATCCACGTGTCGAACGTTTCCATCGTCGACTCCAATGGCAAGGCGACTCGCGTCGGCTTCAAGGTCGAAGATGGCAAGAAGGTTCGCGTGGCCCGTACGACCGGCGAGGTGATCAATGGCTGAAGTTGCTTATACCCCCCGTCTCAAGGCTGACTATCAGACCCGCATCCGTGCGGTGATGAAGGAAAAGTTCGGTTACACGAACGAGATGCAGATCCCCAAGCTCGACAAAATTGTCGTGAATATGGGCATCGGCGAAGCTGTGGCCGACTCCAAGAAGCCGAATGCGGCGATGAAGGATCTGGCGCTGATCACCGGCCAAAAGCCGGCCCCGACCCGCGCCCGTCTGTCCGTCGCCACCTTCAAGCTTCGCGAAGGCATGGTCATCGGCGCCAAGGTGACGCTGCGCAAGGAACGCATGTACGAGTTCCTCGACCGGCTGATCACCATAGCCCTGCCGCGCGTGCGCGACTTCCGCGGTCTGAAGACGACGTCCTTCGACGGCTACGGCAACTACGCCCTGGGCCTGAAGGAGCACATCGTGTTCCCGGAGATCAACTATGACCAGATCGACCAGATCTGGGGCATGGACGTGGTGGTCTGCACGACCGCCAAGACCGATGACGAAGCCCGGGCGCTGCTCACCGAATTCCAGTTCCCGTTCGTGAAGAACTAGCGGGAGAGGACGAGAAAATGGCCAAGAAATCCGCTGTAAACCGCAACGAAGCCGTCAAGCGCCTGATCAAGCTGCAGGCGCCCAAGCGCCTGGCGCTGAAGGCGATCGCCAATGACGAGTCGCGCCCGCTGGAAGAACGCTTCGAAGCGCGCCTCAAGCTGGCCAAGCTGCCCCGCTCGGGCTCGGCGACGCGCTACCGCAACCGTTGCGAAGTCACCGGCCGTCCGCGGGCGGTCTATCGCAAGATGAAGATGAGCCGGATCGCGCTGCGCCAGCTCGGTTCGGCCGGGCTTATCCCCGGTCTCGTGAAGTCGAGCTGGTAGGGGAGGGATCAGATGGCAATGAACGACCCCATCGGCGACATGATCGCCCGCATCAAGAACGCGGCCATGCGCAAGCGCGGCAAAGTCCTGACGCCTGCCTCCAAGATGCGTCAGCGCGTCCTGGATGTGCTGGCCGGCGAAGGCTACATCCGCGGCTACAACCTGGTTCAGAACCCGGGCGAGTTCCCGCAGTTCGAAATCGAGCTGAAGTACTTTGACGGCGAACCCGTCATCGTCGAGATAGCTCGCGTCTCCAAGCCCGGCCGCCGCGTCTATTCGTCGATCGACGACCTGAAGCCGATCAAGAACGGCCTGGGGATCTCGATCCTGTCGACGTCCAAGGGCGTCATGTCCGATAACGCCGCACGCGACGCCAAGGTCGGCGGCGAAGTGCTGCTGAGGGTTTACTAATGTCCCGGATCGGCAAGAAGGCCGTTGTCATTCCCGCCGGCGTGAGCGTCACGCTGGACGGGCAGACCGTCTCGGTAAAGGGGCCCAAGGGTCAGCTTTCCTGGACCGTGGCCGATGAAATCGAAGTCAAGCAGGAAGGCGCTGAAGTCATCTTCGCGCCCCGCGACGAAAGCACCCGCGCCAAGTCGATGTGGGGCCTGTCGCGCACCCTGATCGGCAATATGGTCCAGGGCGTCTCGCAAGGCTTTGAGGAAAACCTCGAACTGGTCGGCGTGGGCTATCGCGCCGCCATGAAGGGCTCGAGCCTGTCGCTGCAGCTGGGCTTCTCCCACGACGTGGACATCGTCCCGCCGGCGGGAATCACCTTTGCTTCGGCCAAGCAGACCGAAATCAAGATCAGCGGAATCGACAAACAGGCAGTCGGTGAAATGGCCGCCAAAATCCGCCGCATCCGTCCTCCCGAGCCCTACAAGGGCAAGGGCGTGCGCTATGCCGGCGAAGCTGTTCGTCGCAAGGAAGGCAAGAAGAAGTAAGCCATGGCCCTTACGCCCCGAGAAACCCTGGCGCGCCGTGCGATGCGCACCCGCACCAATCTGCGCAAAGCGGCCAATGGCCGTGCGCGCCTGACTGTGTTCCGCAGTCACAAGAACATCTACGCCCAGGTCATCGACGATGCGAAAGGCGTGACTGTCGCCTCGGCCTCGTCGCTTGGCGGCAAGGGTGCGGACAAGGACGCGGCCGCCAAGGTCGGCACCGAAGTCGCGAAAGCCGCCATCAAGGCTGGCGTCAAAGACGTCGTGTTCGATCGCGGCGGCTACATCTATCACGGCCGGATCAAGGCGCTGGCGGAAGCCGCGCGTGAAGCCGGTCTGAATTTCTAGGGAAACAACGCATGGCTCGTGGACCAGGAAACAATAGCGGTGGTGGCGAAGGCGGCGAGCGCCGTGGCCGCAGAGACCGTAACGGACCGCAAACAGCGGAAGAACGCGCCGACAGCGACATCGTCGAAAAGCTGGTGCACATCAACCGTGTCGCCGCGACGGTGAAGGGCGGACGGCGTTTCTCGTTTGCCGCCCTGATGGTGGTGGGCGACCAGAAGGGCCGCGTCGGCTTTGGTCACGGCAAGGCGCGTGAAGTGCCCGAGGCCATCCGCAAGGCGACCGAGGAAGCCAAGAAGACCATGATCCGCGTTCCGCTGC
>CAZJBC010000224.1:0-4867 GCA_964543805.1 uncultured Brevundimonas sp. | reverse complement strand
TGTGGTTGCGGGCGACAAACGCTTCCTGCCTGGGCATGCCCATGCCGACGAACAGGATGTCCGGGGCAAAGGCGTTGATCTGGCTGCGCACTGCCTCGGCCTCGCCTGCCATGTCGAAATAGCCGTCGCGGACAGCGATCGTCGCGCCGGGCCATTCGGCGCGCAGCTTTTCGGCCGCAGTCTCCGCCACACCGGGCGCGCCGCCAAGATAGAAAACCCGCCAGGCTTTTTCCGCCGCCATGGCCCAGAAGGCGTTGCGCCAGTCGAGATAGGTGCAGCGATGGAACCGATGTCCGCGCCGCTGGGTGAGCCTGGCCCACATCAGGATCGGCGTGGAATCGACCTCGATCATGTCGCTGATGCGATAGAATTCGCGCAAGTCCGGCTCGCGCGGATAGAGATAGAGGCTATGCAGATTGTGGTTGGCGACGATCGTCTGGCGGCCCTCGGCCAGCCGGCGGGCGACGAAGTTGAGAACCTCTTCCGGGCGCACTAGGTCCATCTCTCGGCCCAGAACGCGCACGCGCTCGTCGTCTCGCCGGGTCAGGCGGAAGGGCTGGACAGTGGGGGCGAAGGCCGCGGTCATGGCGCCGTTCTACCGCGGCAGGCTTAAGGGAGCGTAAGGGCGAGAAAATTCAGCGCAGCCGCGCCAGCCAGATGGTGTGGCAGCCGCACGTGGGATCCTCGACGGCATGGTCAACGACATCGAACCCGTGGGCATCCAGCAGGGCGCGGTACTCGGCCGGATCCAGGCTGCCGTGATAGAGCGCCTCGCCGCGATAGCTGCCGATCGCCTCGCCATGGGCCGGGCCGCTGGTGAACATCAGGGCCGCGCCTGGGGCGGCGTGGGCCTGAAAAATCGGGAACATCCGCCGCTGATCGGCGGGGGAAAGGTGGAAAAGGCTGTCCCAGGCCAGCAGGCCGGCGAAGGGGCGGCCCAGGGCGAGCTTGCGCATGTCGCCGACGATCCAGATCTGGTCCGGAAACGCGCCGCGGCACAGGTCGATCATGGCGGGCGAGGAATCGACGCCGACGACGCTTCGCCCTGTCTCGATCAGATAGCGGCCGATCGGCTCGCCGCAGCCGCAGCCGATGTCCAGAACCGCGCTGTCCGGTTCGATCAGGGCGGTAAACCGGTCGAGCCAATCCTGTTCGAACAGATCCTTGCCGCGATCACCCGCCCAGTCGGCGGCGTGGCGCTGGTAGAGGTCGATGATGGCGTCGGCAGGCGAGGGCATCGGCCAAGTCTGACGGCCGCCGAAGAAAGGTCAACCCAGGCTCGCCCAAAGGTGCTGGGCGGCGTAGGCGCGCCAGGGCCGCCAGGCTTCGGCGCGGGCGGCGAGCTGCGCCGCGCCGGGGCGCGGGCCTTCGGCCTCCATCGCCCGCATCAGGCCGACATCGGCCGCCGGGAAAGCGTCCGGCTCGCGCAGGGCCCGCATGGCGATGTACTGGGCGGTCCATTCGCCGACCCCGGGCAGGGCGCGCAGCGAGGCGAGAGAGTCCTCCAGCCCGGCCCCGCCGCTGAACAGGGCCGGATCGTCCCACGCGGCCCGGGCGAGCGAGATGAGGGCGCGCTTGCGGGCGCCGGGCATGGCAAGGACGGCCAGATCCTCGGCGGCGATCCGTTCGGGCGCGGGGAACAGGTGGGTCAGGCGCAGGACCGGCTGGGGCAGGGCCTGGCCGTAGGCGTCGGTCAGTTTGCCGGCGAGGTTGATGGCCGCCGCGACCGTGATCTGCTGGCCGAGTATGGCGCGCACCGCCTGCTCGAACCCGTCCCAGGCGCCGGGCAGGCGAAGGCCGGGGCGGGCCAGGATCATCGGACCCAGCGCCGCATCGCCGCCCAGGTGGGCGTTGATCGCGGCGGGGTCTGCGGCCAGGTCGAACATGCGGCGCACGCGGGCGATGATCGCCGGCAGGGCGGAAAGTTTCGGAAAGCGGACGGTCAGCTTCAGCGCATCGCCGCTGTCGGGCTCAACGACGATGACGCCGGCCTCGCCGTCCAGGGAGATGGTGCGCAGGTAACGATTGTCCTCGACGCGCTCGACGCCGGGAATGGCGCGCTGGCGGAAGAAGGCGAGTACGCCGCGCCACTCATAGGGCGCGCGATAGGCCAGGCGTACGGATATGCCGTGGGAGGCGGCGATCGTCGGCCCGCCCCGTCGGCGCAGCTCGCCCGGCGGGCGGCCGTAGAGCTGGGCGAACGTCTCGTTGAAGCGGCGCACGCTGCCGAAGCCTGAGGCGAGCGCGATCTCGGTCATCGGCAGGCTGGTCTCGTGGATCAGCTGCTTGGCGAGCAGGACCCGGCGGGTCTGGGCGACGGATATGGGCGCCGCGCCCAGGTGCTGTTTGAATAGCCGGCGCAAGTGCCGCTCGCCGACGCCAAGCCGGTCCGCCAGGCCCTCGACATCGCCGTCGTCGAGCGCTCCCATTTCGATCAGGCGCAGGGCGCGCTGGACGGTGTTGGACGTGCCGCGCCAGGCGGCCAGGTCCGGCGCGGTCTCCGGCCGGCAGCGCAGGCACGGGCGAAAGCCGGCCTCCTGGGCAGCGGCGGCGGTGGGGTAGAAGGTGACGTTCTTACTGAATGGAACACGGGCCGGACAGATCGGCCGGCAGTAGATGCCGGTGGTCTTCACGCCGGTGAAGAAGCGCCCGTCGAAACGGGGATCGCGGGCGAGCAGGGCGCGATAGCAGGCATCGTGGTCCAAGGTCATGCCGACAGCATCGGAGTTTTCGCGAGGCGGTTCTGGCGGTTTTCGGACATGCATGGCGGTCATGTGAGTCCGATAACCGCCAGCGACAAGATTCGCCATGGGCTATCTTTCGAACCCTGAAATGGATTGAGTGCGCCATGACCTTTACCCTGGAACGCCTGAAAAGCCCGGTCGGCGAGGTGCTGATCGTCACCGACGAGGCGGGGCGCCTGCGGGCGCTGGACTTCGGCGACTACGAAGACCGCATGCATCGCCTGTGGCGGCGCTATTACGGATCGGGCGCGCCGGCGTTTTCGAGCGCGTCGGCCCCCACAGCGGCCCGCCGCGCGCTCGAAGCCTATTTCGCCGGCGACCTTGCCGCGATCGAGGGCCTGCCGGTCGAGACCGGCGGCACGGCGTTCCAGCGCCAGGTGTGGAAGGCGTTGCGCCAGATCCCGAGTGGCCGGACAGAAAGCTATGGCGATCTTGCCGCGCGGATCGGCCGGCCAAAGGCGGTGCGCGCCGTCGGTCTGGCGAACGGCGCCAATCCGGTCGGCATTGTCGTGCCCTGCCATCGGGTGATCGGTGCGAACGGAACCATGACCGGCTATGGCGGCGGCGTGGAGCGCAAACGCTGGCTGCTTCAGCACGAGGGCGCCTTGCAACAGCCGGCGAGCCTGCTCTGACGCGGGCCTAGTCGGGCATGCCTTCGAAGATCTGGATGATTTCGCACTTGCCGTCGCCGGCCAGTTCGAGAAATTCGCGCAGGGACACGGCCAGGGCCTCGCGGCTGGGCGCGTTCAGCACCGCATAGCCGGCGGCCGGCATCAGGCTGGAGCCGGCGACTTCGCCGTCCTCGACCACGTACTGGCCGTCCTTCAAACTCACCTTCATGGCGCTCGAGCGGTTCATGATCCCGCCGGTGGATTCCAGCACGCCGGCGGCGGTCATGCGCCTCGCCCATCGCCGCCATATGCTCGGCCGAGGGCATGCCCGACGGCGGGGCGGAGGGGGTATAGAGGCTGAGGAATTTCATCGTGGTTCTCCCGGTTTGTCAGATGTGTTCTTGAACGGCTCGCCCATGCGACCTGATCCAAGGACGGATCAGACGCCGCCCGGCCGACAGGGTCGACAAAAATATCTGAGTAAATCGCATCCATTTCGCCGAGCCGCCGCCTCAGGTAAAAGAGCCCATTGGCCGAACGGAGGAGACCTCATGCGATCGCCCAGTCTTGCCATTCTTGCCGCCGCACTGCTGAGCGCCGTTGCCGCGCCCGCGTCGGCCGCCACGAAAATCTATGACCTGAAAGGCTTCGACCGGATCGACGCCTCCGCCGGTGTGACCGTTGTGCTCGCTCAGGGCCCCTTCGCGGTCCGGGCGGAGGAAGCGAGCGGCGATTTCGACCAGTTGCGCATCGAGGTCCGCGGCTCGACCCTGGTTGTCTCGCGCACCTCGAGCCTTGGCTTCTTCTGGTTCTGGCCGGCCGCCAACCGCCACTACACCGTGACCATTGCGGCGCCCGCCTATAACGGCGTCTCGGCCTCGTCCGGATCGTCCGTCTCGGGCCAGATCGCGCCCGCCGACCTTGACCTGAGCGCCAGCAGCGGCGCGGCGCTTCGTCTTTCGGGAACGTGCGGGGCGTTGAGGGCCAGCGCCTCGTCCGGCGCGCATCTCGACGGCGCCGACCTGCATTGCCGCACTGCTGACCTGGAGGCGTCCAGCGGCGGCAATATCAGCGTCTGGGCCGACAGCCGGGTTCAGGGCGATGCCTCGTCCGGCGCGCGCATCGTGGTGCGCGGCAAACCGGCCTCGGTGACGAGCCGCCAGTCCAGCGGCGGCAGGCTGCAGATCGACCCGGCCTGACCGGCGTCTTGGCCATTGTTCCGTTCCGCGTGACGGGTTAGGCGTTCACGACCCGCCTTGTCCCAGCGTTCGGTTCCATGACCCTGCCCACAGACACCTCGCTGACGAGCTATCTGGACAATCCGGCCGCTCGCGCCCGGTTCGGCGATATGGCGCAGCAGATCGCGCTGAATGTGCTGTTCGCGGCGATCATCTTCGGGGTGACGATCTGGCTGTCGCGTCTGTTGGCGCGGCTGACCAAGAGGGCCCAGGGCCGGCTTCACCCGCTGGGCTCGACCTATACCACGCAGGCGAATTTCTCCTCGACGCTTGA
>CAZJBC010000223.1:0-4886 GCA_964543805.1 uncultured Brevundimonas sp. | reverse complement strand
TGCCGGTGAGCCGATCCGACCGCCCGACAGGCTGAGAAAGCCATCGACCTTGTCGCGGAAATAGGGCGTGCAGACCAGGCGGCGGCCGGTGATGCCGCCCTGGCTGTGGCCCACCAGCCAGAAGGCCTTGATGTTCTTCTTGCCGATCTCGCCGATGATCTGGTCGGTCAGATCGTGCAGATACTGATCGTCCGCCTGGGCCTGCCAGGTGCGGGTTGGCGTGGCGGTCAGCGCTGTCGGGGTGACGATCACCAGCCGGTACTTTTCCTTGTAGTCCATGGCCGGGAAGTAGTGGCGCTGCCAGTTGCCGATCGAGCCTGCGCCATGCAGATTCAGGATCAGGGTGACCTTTTCGCCCTTCTTCATGTCGCAGGGAAACTCGACGAAGAAGTTGCGGCCCGACTTGGCCTCTTTCGCCGGGCCCTGCGAGGCCTGCAGCTCTGGCACGCAGTGCGATTCGGGACAGTTGATTCTCGGAGGATTGTCGCAGCCGACGCCCGCGATCGTCCTTGGCTCGCTGGCCGAGGCCATCTGCGTCCCTGCCGCCGCGCCCAGCGCCGCGGTCATGCCGACGATCACAAGAGCGCGCGCGGCCCGTCCAAACAGCTTGATCATGTCACCCTCCCAGACCCTGTCCCCGGGTCGTACGGCGCGGAAGATAGGCGCAGTTTTCGGTCTTCGCCAAGCGGCTAGAAGAAATCCACATGCAGGTGATCATCGTGCCGCGCCGCCTGGCAGCCGGCGAAGCGCACCTTGTCATCGCCGCCAAATCCCAGCCGCGCCTTCAGATGCGGCTCGATGAAGACCCGACGCACGCGGGGATCGGCGGTCAGGGTTTTCAAAAGCAGGCGGGTGCGCGTCTCGTCCAGCCGCCAGGCTCTCGTCTTCGGCGGATCGGGCGCATCGTTGGCTCCGCGCGCGCCATCCTTGCAGACCCGTTCGGCCTCCGTGCGCGGCGGCTCAAAGGCGCCGTAGCCGAGCGGGTCCAGCGTCGGCGTGCGGCCCAGCGGGCTGCCCCGCGCCGTCTCGTAATAGAGCGCCAGATCAACTTCGCGCCCGTCGCCGTGGCTCAAGTGCGGCGGCATGGGCCGCTTGCCGCTGGCCCACGAGGCTTCCATGTAGCGCACCGCCGCGCCGGGATAGGCCGTGCGCACCGTCTGGGCCGCCTGTTGCAACGCGGCCAGCGCTGGCGGGGTGACGTAGTTGCGCTCGTCGACGCAGTTCAGCACCCCGTTTGGCCGCAGCGCGCCGCCGCCGCAGGGCAGGCGGACAAGCCCGGCGGCGTTAGGCCCCTTTGGCCGGGCGGGCTGGCAGGCGGCCAGCACAAACGTGACGGGCAGAACAATCGCAGCCGCCGCCCACCGCATTACAAAGCGGCGAGTCTGGCCTCCAGCCCGGCCATGTCGGCGGGCAGGGGCGTTTCGAAGCGCAGGGCCTTGCCGGTGATGGGGTGGACAAAGCCCAGCACGGCGGCGTGCAGGGCCTGACGGTTCAGGCCCGCAGCCTTCATCGCCTCGCGCACAGCGATCTGCGGCTGGCCCGAGCCATAGACCGCATCGCCCAGGCAGGGCGCGCCTTTCGACGCCAGGTGAACGCGGATCTGGTGGGTGCGGCCGGTCTCCAGCCGGCAAGAAACCCGCGCAGCCAGCGGCCGGATGGCCGGGCCGAACACCCGTTCGGTCCGGTAGTGGGTGATCGCCTCGCGCCCGCCGGTTCTCAGCACCGCCATCTTCTTGCGGTCGGCGTGGCTGCGGCCAAGCTGGGTGTTGATGGTTCCGGACGCCGGGTTCGGCGCGCCGCGGGTGAGCGCGATATAGACCCGATCGATGTCATGGGCCTCGAACAGTTTCGCCAGCCCACGGTGGGCGGCGTCAGACTTGGCCGCGACCATCACCCCCGACGTATCCTTGTCGAGTCGGTGCACGATCCCCGGCCGCGCCACGCCGCCGATGCCCGACAGGCTGGCGCCGCAGTGATGCAGCAGGGCGTTGACCAGGGTGCCGCTCTCGGTCCCCGGCGCGGGGTGGGCGGCCATGCCCGCCGGCTTGTCGATGACGATCAGGTGCTCGTCCTCGAACAGCACTTTCAGCGGGATGGCTTCCGGCGCAGGCTCGGCGGCCACCAGGGACGGAATTTCGATGCGGTAGTCGCCTGCCAGGGCCCGCGCCGACAGGTCGGTCAGCACCACGCCGTCCCGGCTGACCCTGCCCTGGGACATCAGCGCCTGCAGCCGCGCCCTCGACAGTTCCGGCAGCTTGCCGGTCAGGGCCTTGTCGAGCCGCCCGCCAGCCTCGTCGGCCGACAGCGCAACAATGCGCGCCCCCGCGGGGCCGGGATCGAGCGGAATGAATTCGTCGATGTCTTCCGCCAGGGCGTCGGCCGCGTCGTCGTCGTCGGGGGGCGAAGGGCTAATCCTTGACCTCTTCCTCGTGTCCGGTGATCGAGTCCTTGGTGAACAGGTATTCCCGCAGCTCCTTGTCCACGTGCTCGTCGTTGCGCCGGATCCATTCCAGAACCATGGCGGCGTGTTCAAGCTCCTCATTGGCGTTGTGCAGCAGGATCGCCTTGAGCGCAGGATCGTCGCAGTCGTCCGCCCGCTGGCGGTACCAGTCGACCGCCTCGAACTCTTCGATCAGCGAGGTGATGGCGTAATGCAGATTGAGCGTCTTTTTGGACAGCTTTTCGCGGGGGACGTGCAGGCCTTCGCTGGACATGGTTTCTTTCCTAAGGCTCGGTGCGCTCGACGAGCTTGCCGTCGACGACAACGCGGTAGAAACAGGACCGGAATCCGACGTGGCAGGCGCCGCCGTCGCCCTGAGGCTCGACCTTTAGCAGCACCGCGTCCTGGTCGCAGTCAAAGCGGATTTCCCGGATCACCTGCAATTGGCCGCTGGTCTCGCCCTTTTTCCACAGCTCATTCCGCGAACGGCTCCAGTAGTGGGCAAGGCCGGTGTCGATGGTCAGGCGCAGGGCCTCGGCGTTCATCCAGGCCAACATCAGCACCTCGCCGGAGCGAGCATCCGTGGTGATCGCCGCGATCAGGCCCGACGCGTCGAAACGCGGCGCGATCTCGCTTCCGCGCTCGAGGGCGGCGGTGTCAGGGGCGGTTGGAAAGTTTTCCGTCATGGCTCTCATATGGCGCCGCACAGGGCTGCTGCGCTAGCCCCTTCCTCCGTATCCGGGCTGTCCCTGCACTCGATCCGGACACGGACTCCACCCCCTGTGGCCATCCTGGCGGCGGAGGCTGGCCATGGGAACAAGTGACTGGATCAAACGGCGGGTTGCGGACCTCGACGTGGCTGCCCGTCCCTGGGCGGCGCGCGGCCCTCGGCACGCCGCGGCCTACGAATTCCTCCTCTTTGGCCTGAAGGAAGCCTGGGCCTGCCTGTTCGGGGCGGCGATGCTGAGCCTGCTGATGGCCACCCATCTGTGGTGGCCGAAGGACGCGCCGCTGGCCCGCTATGACTTTCTGTTTCTGGCGGCGCTCTCGCTGCAAGCCGCCCTCTTGGCTCTTAAGCTCGAGCACTGGGATGAGGCGGCGGTGATCCTGGTCTTCCATGTCGTCGGCACGGCCATGGAACTGTTCAAGACCGCCCACGGCTCATGGGTCTATCCAGAGGCGGCCGTTTTCCGCATCGGCGGCGTGCCGCTGTTTTCCGGGTTCATGTATGCTTCTATCGGCAGCTACATCGCGCGGGCCTGGCGCATTTTCGATCTGCGGTTCACCGCCTATCCGCCGATCTGGACGACCTGGGCCCTGGCCCTGGTCGCCTACGTCAACTTCTTCAGCCATCACTACACGATCGATCTGCGCTGGGGCCTGTTCGCGGTCTCGGTGGTGTTGTTCTGGCGGGTGCGCTTCCTGTTCACGCCGCTGAAAACGCCCCGGCGCATTCCCATGCTGCCGGGCCTTGTCCTGGTCGCCCTGTTTGTCTGGATCGCCGAGAATGCCGGAACCCTGGCGGGCGCTTGGGTGTATCCGGCCCAGCGGGACGGCTGGCGCATGGTGCCGTTCGAGAAGATAGGCTCGTGGTACCTGTTGATGCTGCTGAGTTTTGTTTTGGTCTCGGCGGTGCGGCGGCCGGTGGTGGTGAACTAGGCGCTCACCGGTCACAATGCGCCGGCGATCGCTTGATGGAAGTCTTTTCGGTCTGGCTATAGATGCCTGGGAACGCGTGTTTCCAAAAGCGTCACCAACGCCGGATCCATGAATTCATAGTCGTCCGGGATGTCCAGGCAGATCACCCGCGCGCGTTTCAGCTGCGCCTTGAAGCGCCGCGCAAGTTTGTTGCGGTGCGCCTTTTCCATCACGAAAATGATGTCAGCGCCTTCAACCATCTCAGCGGTCAACGGCTCTTCTGCGTCATGATTCAAGCCCGCCGAGGAGACCTCGATTTCAGGCCATCGCGAGAACACCTGTTCGGCCGTTGGGCTGCGCAGCCGGTTCTGGCTGCAGACGAACAGGACGTTTTTCAACGCGCCCTACTTCCTGTTGCAGAAGTCCAGAAACCGCCGCTGCAGCTCGGAGTCCGTCTTGAACGCGCCGGTGAACTGGGTGGTGATGGTCGAAACGTGCTTGTGGTGCACGCCGCGCGTGGTCATGCACTGGTGCTCGGCGTCGATCAGCACGGCCACGCCGCCAGGGGCCAGGGCGTCCTCGATCGCATTGGCGATCTGGATGGTCATGGTCTCCTGGGTCTGCAGGCGCTTGGAGAAGATCTCCACCACGCGGGCGAGCTTGGAGATGCCCACCACCTTCTCCCGCGGCAGATAGGCGACATAGGCCTTCCCTAAGAACGGCGCCATGTGGTGCTCGCAGTGGCTCTCCACATCGATGTCGCGCAGCATGACGATGTCGTCGTAGCCCTCGACGTCCTCGAAGGTCT
>CAZJBC010000222.1:0-4953 GCA_964543805.1 uncultured Brevundimonas sp. | reverse complement strand
CCTGGCTGCCCGACGCCCACGTCGAGGCGCCGACCGCCGGCTCGGTGATCCTGGCGGGCATCCTTTTGAAGATGGGCGGATACGGCTTCCTGCGCTTTTCTCTGCCGATGTTCCCCAACGCCAGCGAGATGTTCGCGCCCCTGGTGTTCGGCCTGTCAGCGATCGCGATTGTCTACACCTCGCTGGTCGCCTTCCGGCAGACCGACATCAAGAAGCTGATCGCCTATTCCTCGGTCGCCCACATGGGCTTTGTGACCATGGGCATCTTCTCGGGCAACGCGGTGGGCGTGCAGGGCGCGGTCTTCCAGATGCTGAGCCACGGGGTGATCAGCGGCGCGCTCTTCCTCATCGTCGGCGTTGTCTATGACCGCATGCACACCCGCGAGATCGCCTTCTACGGCGGCCTGGTGAATCGCATGCCCTGGTACGCGGCCGTGTTCATGCTGTTCACCATGGGCAATGTCGGTCTGCCGGGCACCAGCGGGTTCGTTGGCGAAATCCTGACCCTGACCGGCGTCTACAAAGCGTCGACCTGGACGGCCCTGGTCGCCGCCAGCGGCGTGATCCTGTCGGCGGTTTATGCCTTGAGCCTTTATCGCCGCGTCGTGTTCGGCGAGATGGTCAATCCCAAGCTGGCGACGATCACAGATCTCAACCTCCGCGAAGTGCTGATTTTTACGCCCCTGATCCTGGGCACGCTGATCCTGGGCCTGCAGCCCAATCTGGTGCTGGACCTGACCGCGCCCGCCGTCGACCACCTCGTTTCCGCCTACCATACCGTCATCGGAGGAGCGGTCCGATGAACCTTTTCGACGCCCTGCATCTGGCCGCGCCGGAAGTGATCCTGTCGGTCGCCGTCATGGTGCTGATCGTGTTCGGCGCGATCGCAGGTGAGAAATCCAGCCCGCTGATTTCCGGCGCCTCGGCGCTGGCTCTGATCGCCGCCGCCGTCGCCGCCGCGGTCTGCGTGCCGGTCGGAACCGCCTTCAACGGCGGGTTCATTTCCGACGCCGCCTCGTCCTACGCCAAGATCGCCATCTATCTGATGAGCGCGGTCGCCGTCCTTCTGGGCCACGGCTGGCTGTCGCGGCTGAAGGCGCGGCAATACGAATATCCGCTGCTGATCCTGATCGCGGCGATCGGTATGGGCATGATGGCCTCGGCCGGCGACCTGATCGCCCTCTATGTCGGCATCGAGATGCAGTCCCTGGCGCTCTACGTCATGGCCGCGTTCCGCCGCGACGATCCCAAGGCCTCGGAAGCCGGCCTGAAGTATTTCGTCCTCGGCGCCCTGTCGTCCGGCCTGCTGCTCTATGGCGCCAGCCTGATCTACGGGTTCGCCGGCTCGACCCATTTCGACGTCATCGCCAGGGCGGTCGGCAGTCGTGCGGGAACCGGCGTGCTGTTCGGCCTGGTTTTCCTGATCTGCGGCCTGGCGTTCAAGGTCTCGGCCGCGCCGTTTCACATGTGGACGCCTGACGTCTATGAAGGCGCACCGACGCCGGTGGTCGCCTTCTTCACGGCGGCGCCAAAGCTTGCGGCCATGGTCCTGTTCACGCGGGTGCTCTACGTGGGCTTTCCCAGCGCCATCGACCAGTGGCGTCAGGTGATCATAGTGGTGGCGGTGATTTCGGTCCTGGT
Source organism: uncultured Brevundimonas sp. (assembly GCA_964543805.1). GTDB lineage: Bacteria > Pseudomonadota > Alphaproteobacteria > Caulobacterales > Caulobacteraceae > UBA5005. The sequence goes on along the minus strand of CAZJBC010000222.1, from coordinate 3,312 downwards.
CGGCGCCTTTGCCGGTCTGGTTCAGAGCAACATCAAGCGCCTGCTGGCCTATTCCTCGATCGCCAACATGGGCTACGTGCTGATCGGCCTGTCCGCCGGCAATCGCGAAGGCGCGCAAGCCGTCCTGATCTTCATGACCCTCTACATGATCGATGCAACCGGCTTCTTCGCGGCGCTGACCGCGCTGTCGCGGGGCGGCAAGCCGATGGACACCATTCCGTCAATGGCGGGCCTGTCGCGGACCAATCCGGCCATGGCGATCGCCATCACCCTGCTGGCCTTCTCGGCCATGGGCATTCCGCCGCTGCCCGGGTTCTGGGGCAAGTTCTATGTCTTCAAGGCCGCCATCGGCGCCGGCCAGTGGCCTGTGGCCGTCGCCGGCCTGGTCGCCAGCGTCATCGCCGCCTTCTACTATCTGCGGCTGGTCAAGGTGATGTGGCTGGATCCTTCGCCGGGCGCGGTCGACAAGACGCCGGTGGACGCGCGCCTGGTGACCTTCGCCGCGGCCCTGTTCGCTTTCCCCCTGGTGATGATCGGCCTGACCTGGATCGAGCACTATTCAGGCTATGCCGCGGACGCTTTTGGTCTGTTGTGACCGCAAACATCCCCGCTCATCCCCGCGGAAGCGGGGACCCAGTTCTTTTCACATCACCACCGGCGGAGAAGTTCTGGTTCCCCGTTTCCGCGGGGATGAGCGGAAGTCAAAGATGACCACACCCATCGCGACCATCTTTTACGATGTGATCGACTCGACCAACGCCGAGGCCCGGCGCCGGGCCGAGGAAGGGCAGGCCGGTCCCCTGTGGATCGCCGCCGGCCGCCAGACCGCCGGGCGGGGCAGGCGGGGTCGGACCTGGGAAAGTCCCACGGGCAACCTGGCCGCCACCCTGCTGCTCACCACCGACAAGCCGCCGGCCGAAGCCGCCCAGCTGTCCTTCGTCGCCGCCCTGGCGGCTGCCGATGCGATCTGCGAGTGGATCCCGCCGTCCCTGGTGCGGGTCAAGTGGCCGAACGATGTGATGATTGGACCTGAGAAAGTCTGCGGCATCCTCGTCGAGTCCGGCCGCACCGCCAACGAGGGCCTGTGGGTCGGCATCGGCATCGGCATTAACCTGGCCAGTCCGCCGGAAGTCACCGAGCGCCCGGCCACCAGTTTCGCCGCCCACCTGTCCGCGCCGCCGCCGGCCATGGAGGATGTGCTGGAGGTGCTGGCCGAGTTTTTCAACGAATGGGTGGGGCTGTGGAGCCGGCTGGGATTTGCGCCGATCGCCGATTCCTGGACGGCGCGGGCCTATGGCCTGGGCCAACCCTGCACCGCGCGCCTGGCCAACGAGACCCTTGAGGGAATCGCCGAGGGACTGGACGAAGACGGCTCGCTCAGGCTTAGGCTAGAAGATGGTACGCACCGCCGGGTCACCGCGGGCGATGTCTTCTTTGGAGAGGCCTGAATGCTGCTGGCCATCGAGCAAGGCAACACCAACACCCTGTTCGCCGTTCATGACGGCGCCAAGTGGATCGCTGAGTGGCGCACGGCGACGGAATCGACGCGGACGGCTGATGAATACGCTGTCTGGCTGGTGCAGCTGCTGGAGCTGCAGGGCCTGAAACTGGCCGATCTGCACGGCTGCATCATCTCGTCGGTGGTGCCGCAGTCGCTGTTCAATCTGCGCAACCTGGCCCGTCGCTACCTCAAGGTCGAGCCCATGGTCATTGGCGAGAACGTCAACCTCGGGATCGAAGTGCGGATCACCAAGCCGTCCGAAGCCGGCGCGGACCGGCTGGTCAATGCGGTCGGCGCCCACATGGTCTATCCGGGGGATCTGATCGTCATCGATTCAGGCACGGCCACGACCTTTGACGTGGTGGCGGCCGACGGCGGACTGGAGGGCAGCGCCATCGCGCCCGGCATCAACCTGTCCATGCAGGCCCTGCACGAGGCGGCCGCCAAGCTGCCTCGCATCGCCATCCAGAAACCTGACCATTCCATCGGCAAGGACACGGTCGAGGCGATGCAGTCGGGCGTCTTCTGGGGCTATGTGGCCCTCATCGAAGGCCTGGTGACGCGCATCAAGGCTGAGTGGGGCAAGCCCATGACCGTCGTCGGCACCGGCGGCGTGGCGTCCCTGTTCGAAGGCGCGACCACGGCCATTGACCACTTTGACCCGGACCTGACCATCCGCGGCATGCTCGAAATCTGGCGGCGCAATCAGCCGAACCAAGGACCTGATGAAAACTAGCCCCAACGACGAACTCGTCTTCCTGCCGCTGGGCGGCTCGAACGAGATCGGGATGAACTTCAATCTCTACGGCTATGGCCCGCCGCACGCCCGCAAGTGGATCGTGGTCGACCTGGGGGTTACCTTCGGCGACCTGACGACGCCGGGCGTCGAGCTGATCCTGCCGGATCCGACTTTCATAGAGGAGCATGCCGACGATATCCTGGGCATCGTCCTGACCCACGCCCACGAAGATCACATTGGCGCGGTCGGCTGGCTGTGGCCGCGGCTGAAGGCGCCGCTCTATGCGACGCCGTTCACCGCCTATCTCCTGCGCGAAAAACTGCGCGAGGCCGGCATCCTGGAGGACGTCGATCTGACCGAGGTGCCGCTGTCGGGCAAGATCACCCTGGGCCCGTTCGAGCTTGAGATGATCACCCTGACCCACTCGATCCCTGAGCCCAATGGCCTGTCGATCCGCACGCCGCTGGGGATCATCCTGCATACCGGCGACTGGAAGATCGATCCGGATCCGCTGCTCGGCGACGTCACCGATGCGGCCGCCATCCGCAGGCTGGGGGATGAAGGCATTTTGGCCATGGTCTGCGATTCCACCAACGTCTTCGTCGACGGCAGCGCCGGCTCCGAGGCCGATGTGCGGATCGCCATGACGAAACTGATCGGCTCGCTGACCGGCAAGATCGCGGCGGCCTGTTTCGCCTCCAACGTCGCGCGCATGGACACCATCATCCGCGCCGCCCAGGCCAACGACCGTCGGGTGTGTCTGGTCGGCCGCTCCATGCACCGCATGGCCGCGGCAGCCCGACACGTGGGCCTGTTCAAGGGCGTCTCCGACTTCGTCACCGAGGATGAGAGCGGCTATTTTCCGCCGGAAAAAATCCTCTACCTGTGCACCGGATCGCAGGGCGAGCCGCGCGCCGCCCTGTTCCGTATCGCCGAGGGCACGCACCGGCACGTCGCGCTGGGGCAGGGGGACCATTGCATCTTTTCCAGCCGGGTCATCCCCGGCAACGAGGTGGCGATCCGCAACCTGCAGAACACCATGGCCGAGCGCGGCGTGCGCATCCACACCGAC
>CAZJBC010000221.1:0-4976 GCA_964543805.1 uncultured Brevundimonas sp. | reverse complement strand
CGCGGCACCAAGTTCTGGCCGGGCGTCAACGTCGGCATGGGCAAGGACCATACCCTCTTCGCCCTCGTCCCGGGCGCGGTGGAGTTTGAGACCAAGCGCAACGAGCGCACCTACGTAAAGGTCCAGGCCAAGGCCGCAACCAACTAGCGATCTGGAAACATTGATGTTTCGGATCGCTGCAAAAGGCGATCCGGACGCGAAAGAAATCGCGGGGAGTCCGGAACGTCGGGCTCCCCGCTTTCGTTTCGCAACCTAATGGTCCCGCCAGCGGACCAGACGGGAGGTTTCAGTGTGCAGTTTCCAGCTTTCCCCAACCATCACGACCGAGCGCCTGACCCTGCGCGCGCCGGCCCTGGCCGATGCGCCCAAGCTCGCCGCCCAGTGCGCCGACTTTTCCATCCCGCGCATGACCACGCGCATGCCCTGGCCGTTCAGGCTGGAGGATGCTCAAGGGTTCGTGGAAAAGGTGACCCAGGCCGATCCGGGCAAACACCAGGCCTTTGTCGTCGATCACCCGACGTTCGGCCCGGTCGGCGTCGTTGGCCTGCACGCTCATGACCGCTTTCCCGAGCTCGGCTACTGGATCGGCCGCAGCCACTGGGGCCGCGGCTATGCGACGGAAGCGGTTCGCGCCGCCCTGTCCTGGGCGCGCCATCAGTGGAAGCAAAAGGTCATCCAGGCCGGCCACTTCGCCGACAACCACGCCTCGGCCGGCGTGCTGGTCAAGTCGGGCTTCCTCTACACGGGCGATGTGGTGATGAAACACTCGATCGCTCGCGGCGAGGACGTGCCAACCCGCATGATGGTCTGGATCGCTTAGCCGCGCTGAGAGTGCAGCAAGAAAGAGGAACCACGAAACACACGAAACACACGAAAGCGCGGCTTCGTCGCAGAGGTTTTGAACCACGAACCTCACGAACAAAGCTTGAGGCGCCGGTCGGGGAGTGATCACCAATTCTTGCGGCCAAAGGCCGCGTTCGTGTGGTTCGTGGTTCCATTCTTTCCAGCGAGCTATCGGCGCGGACAGGCCGCGCCCGCTTGAGTGCGCCTTTTCGTGTGTTTCGTGGTTCCTCTTTCTTCCTTAGCCGCGATGCATCCTCCATAAGGTCCCCATGAAATTTCTCGACCAGTGCAAGATCTATGTCCGCGCCGGCGACGGCGGGGGCGGCGCTGTGTCGTTTCGGCGGGAAAAGTTCATCGAATACGGCGGCCCCGACGGCGGCGACGGCGGCAAGGGCGGGGATGTGTGGATCGAGGCGGTCGACGGCCTCAACACCCTGATCGACTACCGCTACCACCAACATTTCAAGGCCGGCACTGGCGTCCACGGCATGGGCCGCAACCGCCACGGGGCCAACGGCGACGACGTGGTGCTGAAAGTCCCCGTCGGCACCGAGGTGCTGGACGAGGACAAGGAAACCGTCCTCTACGACATGGATGTCCCCGGCAAGCGCATCCTGCTGCTCAAAGGCGGCAACGGCGGCTGGGGCAACGACCGCTTCAAGGGCCCGGTCAACCAGGCGCCCGAATACGCCAACCCCGGGCAGACCGGCGAAGAGCTATGGATCTGGCTGCGGCTGAAACTCATCGCCGACGTGGGCCTTGCCGGCCTGCCCAACGCCGGCAAATCGACCCTGCTCGCCGCCGCCAGCGCAGCAAGGCCCAAGATCGCCGACTATCCCTTCACCACGCTCGTCCCCAACCTCGGCGTCGTGGATCTGTCCGAAGGCGAGCGGTTTGTCATTGCCGACATCCCCGGCCTGATCGCGGGCGCTTCGGAAGGCGCCGGCCTGGGCGTGCGCTTCCTCGGCCACGTCGAGCGCACCGCCCTGCTGATCCATCTGATCGACGGGACCCAGGACGATATCGTCGGGGCGTACAGGACCATCCGCACCGAGCTGAAAAACTATGGCGAGGGCCTGGCCGAAAAGCCGGAATTGCTGGTGCTCAACAAGATCGACGCCCTCAGTCCCGACGAGCGCAAGACCAAGGCCGCCGCCCTGAAAAGGGCGGCCAAGAAGGCGCCCTGGCTGATCTCGGCCGTCTCCGGCGAAGGGGTGCTGCCCCTGCTGCGCGAGGCCGCCCGCATCGTCAACGAACGGCGCGGCGAAGAGCGGCGAGAGGCCTCACCGGAACCCGCGGACTGGCAGCCATGACCAGCGGGCTTTCAACGGCAAAGCGGATCGTCATCAAGGTCGGCTCGGCCCTGCTGGTCGACGAGGCCACCGGCTCGGTCAGCCGCGGCTGGCTGTCGGGGTTTGCAACCGACGTCGCTCGCCTGTGCGCGCGCGGCCAGCAGGTGCTGGTTGTCTCCTCCGGCGCCGTGGCCCTGGGCCGCGGGCGGCTGGGCCTTGGCAAGGGCAAGCTGGATCTGCCCCAGAAACAGGCCGCCGCCGCGGCTGGCCAGTCTCTGCTCATGCACGCCTGGGAACAGGCCTTCGATCCTCACAAGCTGACCTGCGCCCAGGTGCTGCTGACCCGCGACGATACCGAAACCCGCGAGCGCTGGCTGAACGGGCGGGCGACGATCGAGACCCTGCTGACCTGTGGCCTGATCCCCGTGGTCAATGAGAACGACACCGTCGCCACCGAGGAAATTCGCTACGGCGACAACGACCGCCTGGCGGCCCGCGTCGCCCAGATGATCGGCGCCGACCTGCTGGTTCTGCTGTCGGACGTCGATGGTCTCTACACCGCCGACCCCCGGCGCGATCCGGAGGCGAAACACCTGCCGCTGGTCGAGGACCTGACACCCGAGATCGAGGCCATGGCCGGCGGCGCCAATGCGGCGTCCGGTCTCGGCACCGGCGGCATGGAGACCAAGCTCGCGGCCGTGCGCATCGCTTCCCACGCTGGATGCGCGACGCTGATCACCCTGGGCTCGCGCGATCATCCGCTGCAGGCGGTGGAAGCCGGTGCGCGGGCCACCCTGTTCGCCGCGAAAGACACCCCCGCCGCCGCCTACAAACAGTGGCTGGCCGGCTCGCTGGCTCCGCGTGGCTACCTGACCGTCGATGACGGCGCGGCCAGGGCGCTAGCCTCGGGCAAATCCCTGCTCCCCGCCGGCGTGCGCGACGTAAAAGGCAGCTTCGCCAAGGGCGACGCCGTGGTCATCATCGACCTGACCGGCGCCGAAATCGGCCGCGGCCTGGTGCGCTACGAGGCCGGCGAGGCCAAACAGATCAAGGGCCTGAAGTCCGCCGACATCGAAGCGACTCTGGGCTATTCGGCCGGCGCGGTGCTGATCCACGCGGACGATCTGGCCCTGGCGCGGCGGTAAAACACCTCCCCCGTTAACGGGGGAGGTGTTCGAATGCTCCGTTTCACGACCGTCTGATCCATGACAGGATGCGCAGGCGTGGGGACCTGTTCACTTTCATGACCACTTCAGCCAAGTCTGACTGGCTTATACCGGCGTCGCTGATCGTGCTCAGTTTGGTCCCGGTCGCGGCCGGGATTTCCCGCATCGCCGGTCTGGCGGGCGGCGGCCCGGTCGCCGCCGCCGACGCGCGGTTCTTTGCCTCGCCGGCGCCGGTCGTGATTCACATCATCGCGGCCGCCATTTTCTGCGTCGTCGGCGCCCTGCAGTTTTCCCCCGGCTTTCGCCGCCGCCACCGGCGCTGGCACCGTCTGGCGGGCTGGATACTGATCCCGTGCGGCCTTGCCGCCGCCCTCGCGGGCCTGTGGATGGCGGCGTTCTATCCGAACGCCTCAAACGGCAGCGACGTGCTCAAGGCCGAGCGCCTGGTCGTCGGCACGGCCATGACGGTCTTCCTCATCCTGGCGTTCGTCGCAGTCCGGCGGCGCGACGTCACCCGCCACGGCGCCTGGATGATCCGCGCCTACGCCATCGGCCAGGGCGCCGGGACCCAGGTGCTGACCGGCCTGCCGTGGCTGCTGCTGGTCGGCGTGCCGGGGGTCGCCGCCAGTGCGGTGCTGCTGGGCGCGGGCTGGGTGATCAACATCATCGTGGCCGAATGGATCATCCGCCGCTGGCTGCCGCAGGGGAACGCCCGGCGCGGCGCCAAGTCCGAGCCAGCGCCTGTCGAGTCAGAGACCTTCTAATAAGTCTTGCCCATCACCATCAGTAGCTCAAACGCGGCCTGGGTCGAGAACCAGTTGGGGCGGCCGGGCAGGGGGGGCATTCGGCCGTTGTGGCGGCCGATCTCTCTGCCGTCCCCAGTCAGCAGGACCATGGCCGGCAGGGTGACCGTGCTGTGCGCCGCGCCCGACTGGCCGCCGGTCAGGTAAACCAGCTTGGCCTCCGCGTCGCTGCTGGCGCGCGCCAGGGGCAGGGAGTGGGCGCCCAGGCGCTCCAGCATGGCGCGCGCCTCGCCGATCGGCCTGGGGTCATAGGATTGCAAGGCCAGGATCTGGGTGCGCGAGCCGGCCGCCCGCAAGCGCCGCAGCAGCGCATCCTCCGGCTGTTTTTCCTGCAGGCACGGCGCGCACCACAGGGCCCAGAGCAAGAGCAGGGTGGGCCGCCCGTCCATCCACTGACCCAGACTGGCGCGCGATCCGTTTTCGAAGATCATCGCCGCGTCCGTCGGCGCGGCGCTGGCGTAGGGCGGCGGAAACCAGCCGGAAAACCCGGGCTCGCGGCGGATGTCGAACGGCGCCTCGGCCGCCGTCGCCCGCGCTCCGAACGGGACGGCCGCCAGGCCTGCGGCGGCGATCAGCGATCTGCGGGTAAGCGGCATGCGGCAGGTGTCCAATGGCCCACCAGTGTAGGCCGGGCGGGGCTCTGGCGTCATCTGCAAATCCGCGGCAAGACTTGCCAGAGCGGCCGCCAGACGCCAAACCGTCGCCTGAAATGACCGAAGCCCTCACCAAACTGACCCCCGGCCAGATCGTCCCCTACGGCGGCGACAAGTACGCCCGCGTGTCCGATGAGCTGGCCGCGGCCTTCAGGGCCGGCGATGCGCTGATCGTAATGCAGGATGCGGGCGACCTGCTGCACATTCCCGCCGCCGTGC
>CAZJBC010000220.1:0-4991 GCA_964543805.1 uncultured Brevundimonas sp. | reverse complement strand
ACCTACGACCAGCCGGTTAACAGCCGGCTGCTCTACCACTGAGCTACCGCGGAATAGAGGGTTGCTCAAGGAGGGCGGCTATACGATGCGCGCACTCCCGGCGCAAGCGCGCGAACGTCCGATAGAAAAAGAGCCCGGCCGTGAGGCCGGGCTTTGAAAGTCGGTGATGGTGGGGTGTCTCAATGGAGACATGCTTGAAACTGAACCGGTATGGTTAATGGCCGGTTAAGCATGATCGGATCGGACCGGGCTCGGCGAGGTGGAGGACTTGCGTTTGCGCACCGGCCAGCGCCCCCAGGCGAAGTAGATCTTGATGCCCATGGTGATCAACAGGGCCAGGCTGAAGACGTTTGCGAAGGGCTTGAGGAACGCTTCGGTCTGGGGCGAGACGAAGATGTCGCCGTAACTGAAGTGCCAGCCCAGCTGCCAGGCGATGTGGAACGTCAGAGCGATATCCAGGAACCGGGTCACCGGCCGCCACCGGCCCTGGACCATCACCACAGCGTAGACGCCCGCATAGGCCGCCAGCACCATCGCCAGCCAGGGCATCCGCCAGTCGTGAGTAAAGCTGTGCGAATAGGCCAAACCGTTGGCGTCGATGGCGCCGAACGACACGATGTCGACGGCATGCACGGGCCAGCAATAGATCGCAAGGGCGGCCAGGGTCAGCAGCATCGTAAAGGCGCTGCCGGCGCGGTTGGCCTTGTCGGTCACTGGGCGGAACCGGGCGCGGCTCGGCGACCACGGCCGCTTTTCCATGCCGGCGCGGTCTATGAAGCCCTTGAAGGCGAACACCAGGACCATCAGGCCCGTCCACCACATTACCGCGATGTCGTTGTTGCGCGGACCGACCACGGCCTTTGGCAGTCCGATTACGACCAGGCCGATGGAACCGACAATGCACGCCAGCACGAAGCTGCGGGTGTCAGTGGGCTCGATAATGGTGATGGGCGTGTGGTAGCGCGTAGCGACCTGCGCCGGACGGCCGAATTCGCGCACCATGATGAGAGCCAGAGCCTCGTCGGCCGGCCGCCCCGCCTCCTCGGCCCGCGCGTGCAAGCTTTCGGTGAGCAGTTCGGACAATTCCAGGCCCACGTCCTGGCGTTTCCACCCTGGAAGGTTGCGCGTCACGTCGGCAACGTAGGCGTCAATCACATCACTGGGAGTCATTTGCCGTCCTCCAAAAGTCCCTCGACCACCGCCGTGAGGCTTCGCCAGCTGGCGGTAAGATCGTTAAAAAGTTTCAGGCCCGCGGTGCTCAGCACGTAGTACCGCCGGGGCGGGCCGTCCTCGATGCGCCACTCGCTGGTCAGCAGTCCCTGGCCTTCCAGCCGCCGCAGCAGCGGATAAAGCGTGCCTTCCTCGATCGGCATGTCCTGCACCGCCAGCGCCTGGCGCAGCGAATAGCCATATTCCGCCCGCCGCAGCTGCGAGAGCACGGCCAGGACCAGCACGCCCTTGCGAAGATCAAGCTCGAGTCGCCCAAAGGCGTTGTCAGGTTCATCCACCATGTGTCACCATGTACTGCTGAATGCTGAGTACATAGCTCAACACAGTACGTCAATGCAATTTCAAACCGCCGACCTTTTGGGAGGAAGCGCAACAGCCTTAGAGGCTTGTTTGATAAGGGTAAATTGGAGGCCTGGCCGAGAATCGAACTCGGGTACGCGGATTTGCAGTCCGCTGCGTCACCACTCCGCCACCAGGCCGTTGTATCGCCGCGTCGCCTAACAGACGCGGGAGCATCGAACAATGCCTCGTGTCGCATTGCGCAGCGGTTAAGGCCACGCCTATATACGGCGCGAGCCCAAGAGATTTTTGAGACCGGAGCCGGTGTTGGTGACTTTCGACTATGACAAGGCGCGTCAGACCATGGTCGAGACGCAGGTGCGTCCTAACGACGTCACCGATCAGGGCCTTCAATCCGCCATGCGCGCGGTTCCGCGCGAATCCTATTGCGGCGCCAATTCGCATCTGGCCTACGCCGACGCCGAGGTCGCCTATGCGCCCGGTTGCTGGCTGTTGCGGCCCAGAGATGTGGCGAAACTGTTGCAGGCGTTGAAGCCGCGCGCCGGCCAGCGGGCCCTGGCCATTGCTGCGCCTTATGCGGGCGCGGTTCTGACTCATATGGGCCTTGCGGTCGATTCGGCCACCGCCGCCGGGACAATCGCCGGCCCCTACGACGTAATTGTCTGCGAAGGCGCTGTCGCGCAGGCGCCCGAGACCTGGCTTGCTGCGCTGGCCATGGGCGGACGGCTCGGTGTCATTGAGCGTAAAGGCGCTGCAGGCAAGGCTATGGTTTATCTTCGCGGCGCCGACGGCATCGGATCGCGAGTCGACTTTGATTGCGGCGCGCCCATGCTCGCTGGCGTCGAAACATCACCGGTTTTTTCCTTTTAGGCGAGGGCGAAGACACAATATTTCGATAGCGCGGATTATCATTTATCGATAAGAAGCGCCGGTGAGTCTGGTATTATGCGATAATCACTACCAATTTATGCATGATACCTATTACAATCGGCCAAATTGTTGAAACACGTTCGAAACACGCTCGTGACAGAAGCGTCGCCGGCCGGCGAAAGCGGTTAGAGTCAGAGGTTCTCAGGTATGCGAAATAGCCGTCGGGCAGGCCTGCTGGCCGCCGTATTCATGTCCGGTCTCGTGGTGGCGGCTTTGCCGGCCAACGCGGAGTCCCTGGCTGACGCCATTGCTCTGGCGTTCAAGAGCAATCCCAGCCTGTTGCGGCAACGCAGCACGCTGCGCAATGCCGACGAAACCTATTTCCGCACCCGCGCGGGTCTGGGCCCTTCGCTTACGGCCAACCTCACGGTGAGCGCCTCCAGCGCGACGGACCTGCTGCACGGCGGCGGCCCGAGCCCGACGTTCGGTGCGACGACCAGCTCTGACAACACTAATTCCAGCATTGGCGTCACCGCCAGCGCCACGGCCAACCAGACCGTTTATTCAGGCGGCGCCAAGGCGGCGGCCATGGATTCGCAGCGCGACAGCCTGCTGTCGGCGCGCGAATCGCTGCGCAGCATCGAGCAGACCCTGCTTCAGCAGGTGGTTACGGCCTACACGGGCGTGCGCAGCGCCGAACAGCAACTTGTGATCGCCCAGGCCGACCTGGACAGCAACAAGGAGGCCTACAATCAGGCCACCGCCAAGTTCCAGGCCGGCGCAGCAACCCGCACCGACCAGGCCCAGGCCGAATCGCGCGTCGCCCAGTCTCAGACGTCGTTGACGTCGGCCCAGAACACCCTGGCCAACGCCCGCATCACCTATCTGACCGTCATTGGCCAGATGCCCGGGACGCTGCAGGAGCAGCCCCTGCTCGATTCGGCGCTGCCTGCATCTGAAAAAGCAGCCTTCGACATCGCCGTGCAAAACAGCCCGACGCTTCGGCAGGCCTATCTGCAGGAGCGCATTTCGGCCGAGGGCATCGTCACGGCCCAATCGGCCTACCGTCCCACGGTCACGCTGAATACCGGCCCGACCGTTGGCGATACGGCCCGTTTCCCCGGTGTGGGTTTTGGTTACGGCAACACCACCGGCCAGTGGGCGACAAGCCTGACCATGTCGGTGCCGATCTATCCGGGCCGCACCACGGCCTCAAACGTGCGCACGGCCCAGGAATCCAACGCTTCGGACCGGCTTGCCATCGACCAGGCGCGCCGAACGCTGAACCAGCAGATCAACACCGCCTGGAACGCCCTGGTGGCCGCCCGCGCGCAAAAAATCTCGCAGACGGAGGCGGTGACCGCCCAGACCCTGACCACCGAAGGCACCATCGAACAGTTCAAGCAGGGCCTGTCGACCTCGCTGGACGAACTGAACGCCCAGCTGGAACTGGCGACCGCCCAGCAGGCGCTCGTCACCGCCAAATTCGCCGAATACAACGCCGGCGTTGCTCTGCTGGTGGCCATGGGCCAGATCTCGCCCGAGACCTTCGGCGCCAAGGTCGACGCCTACGATCCGACCGCCCACTTCAACCAGATCAACGGCAGCGCCGATCTGCCGTGGACGCCGCTGATCGAGAACCTCGACCGCATCGGCGTGCCGCCGCCGCCGCCCTATGTGCCGGCGCCGGATGAAGTGGTTCCGCAGTTCAAGGCTCCCTGAAACGAAACCTCGCGGGGCGATCAGCTGTTTGATCGCCCTGAGGCGCCGTCGTATTTTCGCCTCACAGGGGAAAGGCTTCTCTTGCCAGGCGAACTGAAAATTGCAGGATCGGGCAAGCGCGCCTAACCTGACGCGCCAACACTCATGATTCTGTCTGCGGTTAGGGGCGACATGTCCGAACAGGCTTCTCAAGAACCCACCATGGAGGAGATTCTCGCCTCCATCAGGCGGATCATCTCCGAAGACGAGGCGCCGGCCGATGAAGCGGCGCCCGAACAGGCGGCTGAGCCCACGCCCGAGCCCGTGGCTGCGGCGCCCGCGCCGGTCGCCGCCGAGCCGGAGCCCGAGCCTGAGGACGACGTCCTCGAACTGACCGATAAGGTTGAAGAGCCTGAAACCATTGGCGACCTCGACGTGTTCGAAGCCCCGCCAGCGGCCGCCGCGCCAGCGCCCGCGCCGGCTGTCGAGCCGGAACCCGAGCCCGAGCCGGTCCACAGCCTTGATCCGGCGCCCGAACCGGAAAGCGGCCTCGTCAGCGAGCCGATCTCGGCGGCGGTCAGTTCGGCCTTCGGCCAGCTGCATCAGCGAATCGGAATGCCGTCGCCGTCGACCACCCTGGACGGCGTCGTGCGCGAATTGCTGCGTCCTCTGCTCAAGGAATGGCTGGATACGAACCTGCGGGCCATCGTCGAGGCCAAGGTCGAGGAAGAAGTCGAGCGCCAGGCCCGCCGCCTGCGCAGCTAACCCTTCCGATTATGCGGCGGGCCGTGTAGCAACGCGCCATGCTTGAGAAGACCTTTGATCCCGCCGCCGCCGAACCGCGCCTGTATGAGGCGTGGGAAAAGTCCGGCGCGTTTTCGCCTTCCGAT
>CAZJBC010000219.1:0-5011 GCA_964543805.1 uncultured Brevundimonas sp. | reverse complement strand
CTCCGCCGTGCGTCTGACCCACATCCCGACCGGGATCGTCGTCGCCTGCCAGAACCAGCGCTCGCAGCACCAGAACCGCGACGAGGCCTGGAAGATGCTGCGCGCACGCCTGTACGAACGCGAGCTGCAGATACGCGAAGCCGCCGCCCAGGCCATCGAGGACGCCAAGACCGACATCGGCTGGTGTCACCAGATCCGCAGCTACGTCCTGCAGCCCTATCAGATGGTCAAGGACCTGCGGACCAACGTCGAGACCTCCGACACCGCCGGGGTGCTTGATGGCGACTTGGACGCCTTCATGGCCGCGTCCCTGGCGCAGCGGGTGGGGCTGTCGGACGAGGCCTAGCGTTCGTTCTGAGAGCGCCGCGAAGCGGCTCCAGCCTTGTTAAACACAAAGGTCACGAAGGGGGCACAAAGGACACCAAGTCGAACAATCACATCCCTGCTCCCTTTGTGATCTTCGTGCCTCCTTCGTGATCTTTGTGTTTCAACCTTTCTTGCTCGCCGCTACGCGGTAGCCGCTAATAATCGCGCTGGAATACCGGCGTCATCTGGTGGATGATCCCGCAAAACAACACCAATGGGAGGTTTGCCACCATGTGCGATGAAGAGGTTTCTCCGGGTATCGTTCGCGACACCAGCAAGATGAAGGGCCTGTCGCGGCGCGGGTTCGCCAAGCTTGGCGCAGCCACCGCCGGTGTCGCTGCCGCCGGTTACGGCTCGTGGGGCGTTGCGGCCGTACCCGTCGAGGAAAAGGACGTCACCGTCACCACGCCGGACGGCGCCTGTGATGCGGCGCTGTTCTATCCGTCGGGCCGTGGAACCTGGCCGGCCGTGCTGATCTGGCCGGACATCATGAGCCTGCGCCCCGCCTTCCGCGATATCGGCAAGCGCCTGGCCGGCGAAGGCTATGTCGTGCTGATCCCCAACATCTATTACCGCGCCAAGAAGGCGCCGGTGATCGGCGATAATTTCAACTTTGCCCGCGACCGCGCCCAGCTGCCCGCGACGCCCGCCATGGACGCCGTGGACAAGGACTCGGTCGCCATGATGACTTTCCTCGACGCCCAGCCGCAGACCAACAAGCGCAAGAAGGCCGGCGTTCAGGGCTATTGCTGGGGCGGCCCGCCCGTGTTCCGCACGGCCGGCAACAACCCGACCCGCATCGGGGCCGCGGCGACGTTCCACGGTGGCGGCATCGTCAGCGCTGCGCCCACCAGCCCGCACACCTTTGCCGCCAAGAACCCCAAGGCTGAGTTCCTGAACTGCATCGCCCAGAACGATGACATGAACCAGCCGACGGCCAAGGACATCCTGAACCAGACCTATGACGCCAATAAGCAGGCCCACCATGTCGAGGTCTTCCACGCCAACCACGGCTGGTGCGTGGCCGGCAGCGACGTCTACAACCAGGCCGAAGCCGACCGCGCCTGGGCGCTGCTGCTGCCGATGTACAAACGCGCGCTGGTTTAGACCTCAGTTTCAGGACGTCTGAAAGTGGCGTAGTCTGCCGCCGGGTCTGCGCCCGTGCGATGGAGGCTGTCATTAAGACCGTGGGCCGCCAATGGCTGCTATCCGCCTTTGTGGGGCTGGCCTGCGCCTGCGCTCTGGCCGGCGCCAGCCAGGCCGCCGATCCCCTGGGGGCCGCGCCCCAGGCCAGGGTCGGCGCGGTTGCGCCGCCTGCCTCGAGCCTTCCGGCGAATGCCGCCCAATCGCCGCAGGCCGATGTCGTCTCAGCGGTTCCCGGCCCCGACCTGGCGGCGATGCACGCCATCCTTGCGGCCGAGCACCGGCCTCAGGCGGGGGCCGGAACGCTCATTCCCTCGGGCGTGAGCCTGCTGCACGTCGATCTGACCACAGGCGACGGGCGCGTCTTTCGCCTCACCGAGGGTATCGCGGGCATGAGCTTCATGGCCGACAACGGTTATATTCTGACCATGGGGATGAGCTCGCTGACCGATCGGCGCCCGGCCTATCAGTTCGCCTACCGGTTTGCCTTGCAGGACGGCGGCGTCAGCGTATCGACCGTCTTTGCGCTGCCACAAGGCGACATCGTTCAGCCGGCGGCGGTTCAGTTTCCCGTCGAGGGCGGAACCCGGACGGTCAGTCTGGCCGACGGCGGCTCGTTGACCCTGACCCTCGACGGCGCCCATACAATCACCCAGGCTGAATTGGATCTCGCCGCCCAACTGAAGGCGATCGCGGTCGCGGACCGTTAAGGGCTAGCGGAAATCCGGCTCTTTCTCGAACAGGTCCGGATAGTCCGTCGAGACATGGTTCGGGAAATGGGCTTCGCGTTTTTCCTTGAAGGCCAGGACGCCTTCGGCGGTGTCGGTGGCCTTGCCGCGGGAGGCCAGGGCGTGGCTTTCCATGATGTGGGCGTCCATGGGGTGCGTCGCGCCAAAGCCGCGCCACAGCATCTGACGGGCCAGGGCGATCGACACCGGGGCCGAAGAGTCCGTGACCTTGTGGGCCAGCTCGATCGCGGCGGAGAGCAGGTCCTCAGGCGCATGCAGCGATTGCACCAGGCCGCTGGCCAGGGCCTCGTCGGCATTGAACACCCG
Organism: uncultured Brevundimonas sp.; assembly: GCA_964543805.1. Taxonomy (GTDB): domain Bacteria; phylum Pseudomonadota; class Alphaproteobacteria; order Caulobacterales; family Caulobacteraceae; genus UBA5005. Next base: position 2,447 of record CAZJBC010000219.1, on the reverse strand, counting down.
GCCTGAATAGACCCAGTCCAGCGCTGTCGGCATGCCCACGAGGCGCGGCAGGAACCAGCTGGAGCAGGCCTCCGGCACAATACCGCGCCGGGCGAAGACGAAGCCGTAGCGGGCCGTGGTCGAGGCGATGCGGAAATCCATCGGCAGCTGCATGGTCGCGCCGACGCCGACCGCCGCGCCGTTGACCGCGGCGATCACCGGCTTGAGGCTTTGATAGATGCGCAAGGACACCCGCCCGCCGCCGTCGCGGCGGATGCCGCCCACGATGATCTGTTCGGTCGCGTCGCGACGGTTGTAGTTGAAGGTATCGCCCCCCTGGGCCAGGTCGGCGCCGGCGCAAAAGGCGCGGCCCGAGCCGGTGACGACGACCGCCTTGACCGCATCATCCGCGTCGGTGATGTCGAACAGCTCCAGCAGTTCGAGCATCATTACCGGGCCAAAGGTGTTCATGGCGTCGGGGCGATTGAAGGTCGCGACCGCCACGCCGTTGTCGATGGAAAGGTCGAAGGTGGTGAAGTTGGTCATGGCGTCAAACGCCTCCCCCGTGGCGGACTTGTGCTGTCCTTCTCCCCTTGCGGGAGAAGGTGTCATGCGGAGCATGACGGATGAGGGGTCGCGCTGACCTCTTCATTTGGACGCCGGATTTAGCAGAACTCGTGAGGCCGGTGCGACCCCTCATCCGACGCCCGTCGGGCGCCCCTTTCGACCCCGCAAGGGGAGAAGGGTCACCTTTTGGACGTTACGCCAACGGCGTGGCGGTAGCGCCCGACGGAGCGCCGTTGGCGGACGAGCCCGGCGCGCTGGAGGCGCCCGAGCTGAAGGTGGGCACGCTGGTCGGGACGGCCGGCTTGGGTTGGGCGGGGCGCTGCAGGCGCAGGGACCGGCCCTGGAAATAGGCGCCGGCCTCCATGGCCAGCTGCTCATGGGTGATGTCGCCATCGACGTGGCTCTGGGCGTGCAGGCGGACCTGCTTGGAGGTGATCGAGCCCACCACCTTGCCGCGGCACTCGACGCTGTCGGCGTTGATCGAGCCTTCGATCTCGCCGTGTTCGCCGATGGTAAGGCGCGCGACCTTGACGTCGCCCTTGACCGAGCCGTCGATCTGCAATTCGCCTTCGCAGAACACGCTGCCTTCGATCTTCATGTCGCTGGAGATCAGGCTGGCGGCCTTGGGCCCCTTGCGGGCCGGGGGCACGTCAAGATTCGTATCCATGGGCTCATGACCCGGGGTGTGGCTAGTTGACTTGGTGAACATAGGAACCTGCTTTCAAAAAACGATCAGGGTTTTGCGCCCGCCCATTGACCCAGACTTCATAGTGCAAATGCGGTCCGGTAGAACGGCCGGAATCGCCGGTCGCGGCGATCCTCTGGCCGATGGCCACCCGCTGGCCGACGGTTACGACGGCCGAAGACAAGTGGGCGTAACGGGTCTTGAAGCCGCCGCCGTGGTCGATTTCCACCACCATGCCGTAACCGGCGCGCTCGCCGACGTAGGAGATGATCCCGGGGCCCGTCGAAAAGACCGGTGTGCGCAGGGCGGCGGGGAAATCCAGGCCCGAGTGGAAGGCGGGCAGGTGGGTGATGGGGTCGAGCCGCACGCCAAAGCCGCTGGAACGCTCGGTTGTCTGGGTCGGCGCGGCCAGGGGCAGGTCAGCGGCGGCGACATTCATGGCGCGCACGTCCGACAGGTCGTTGGCGGCTTTTTGAATCCGGCGGGCGAATTCCTCGTCCACGTCCAGCACGGCCGCGAGCGCCCGCGGATCGCTGGCCGAGATCAGGGGACCGCCCAGCGCCGCTCCGGCGGCCGGGTGAGACGCCGGATCGAGGCCGGCCAGCCGCAGGGCCAGGCGCAGACGGTCGGCGCGGGTCTTGGCGTAGGTTTCGGCTTGGTCGATCAGCCGGTCGGTATCGGCGCTGACGGTCTGAATGCGCTCGGAGGGTGTGGCGTCGGCCAGATCGAGCGGGGCTGTTACCGCGCTCGTGTCCGCGCCCGTACCGTTCAGCAGGATGGAAAGGGCCGCCTGGCGCTTTTCAACGGCCTGGGCGAGCATTTCGGTCGAACCGTTGGTATCGGAAAGCTGGGCGACGGCGCTGTTGAGGCGCGCCTCGCGGTCGGCGATGCGGCGCTCGGCCTTGGCGCGTTCAGCGGAGACGGCCTTTTCAACCCGGCTGTCGGACAGGGCGCCGGCGACCATGGCGGCGGTCGAGACGCCCATCCACAGGGCGCAGACCGCGATGGCCGTGGCCAGGGTCATCTGTTTGGCGGGCGACAGGACGAAGGAACGCACCTCGCCGCCCGAGCGGACATAGAGGTGCCGCTCGGGAAAATAGCCCTCAACGGCCTTGCGCCAGCGCGCAATGTCCAGGATTGCCATCGTTTTGTAAGTCCGCCCGTATTTCTCGGCTATATGCAATCAATAGAACGGCTTGCGCAAGGGCGCTCGCGC
>CAZJBC010000218.1:0-5030 GCA_964543805.1 uncultured Brevundimonas sp. | reverse complement strand
CACGCGGCGGCGCGAGGCGCGGGATTGCGGATCGGCGCCGAACACCTCGACCGAGCCGCTGGTCGGCCGGCCCAGGCCCAGCATCAGTCGGATGGCGGTCGTCTTGCCCGCGCCGTTGGGACCGAGCAGGACAGTGGCCTTGCCGCGGGCGATATCCAGGTCTAGCCCCGCCAGGGCTTCAACCTCGCCGAACTTCATGCGCACATCGCGCAGTCGGACCGCCGTCTCGCCCTGCGTTTCGCCGCTGTCAGCCGCCATGGTCGCCTCCAAGCTTCCTCATGTCAGAGCACTCTGTAATGCAGAGTAAATGGGAACGCAAGTGATGTTGTTGAAGGATGAGGTCCAACTCTTTCGTTGATCCTCGCGCCCGTGGGTTTAAAGAGGGCGCCATTCCGCATTGCCGCCGAAAAGGATTCGCCATGACAATTCAGTCCAGGCCGACCGACGCCTTTTTCTCGGCGGGTCTTTCCCAGTCGGATCCGGAAATTGCCGCCGCCATCGCCCATGAACTGGACCGGCAGCAGAACCAGATCGAACTGATCGCCTCGGAAAACATCGTCTCAAAGGCGGTGCTGGAAGCCCAGGGCTCGATCCTGACCAACAAATACGCCGAGGGCTATCCCGGCAAGCGCTACTACGGCGGCTGCGAATTCGTCGATGTGGTGGAAAACCTGGCCATTGAGCGGGTGAAAAAGCTGTTCGGGGCAGGGTTCGCCAACGTCCAGCCGCACTCGGGCTCGCAGGCCAACCAGGCGGTGTTCAACGCCCTGCTTACGCCGGGCGACACCTTCATGGGCATGGATCTGGCGGCGGGCGGGCACCTGACTCACGGCAGCCCTGCCAACCAGTCGGGCAAGTGGTTCAAGCCGGTGGCCTATACGGTGCGCAAGCAGGACCAGCTGATCGACTATGACGGCCTGGCCGAGATCGCCAAGACCGCCCAGCCCAAGCTGATCATCGCCGGCGGGTCGGCTTACAGCCGCGAAATCGACTTCAGGAAGTTCCGGGAAATAGCTGATTCGATTGGCGCTTATCTGATGGTGGATATGGCGCACTTCGCCGGTCTGGCGGCAGCGGGCGAATATCCAAACCCCGTGCCCCACGCCCACGTCGTCACCACCACCACCCACAAGACCCTGCGCGGCCCGCGCGGCGGCCTGATCCTGACCAACGACGAGGCCCTGGCCAAGAAATTCAACTCGGCGATCTTCCCCGGCATCCAGGGCGGTCCGCTGATGCACGTCATCGCCGGCAAGGCCGCCGCCTTCGGCGAGGCCCTGAAGCCCGAGTTCAAGGCCTATGCCAAGGCGATCATCGCCAACGCCCGCGTGCTGGCCGATTCCCTGCAGAAGTCCGGCCTGAAGATTGTCTCCGGCGGCACCGACAGCCACCTGATGCTGGTCGACCTGACGCCCAAGGGCGTCACCGGCAAGGCCACCGAGCATGCCCTGGAACGCGCCAACATTACCACCAACAAGAACGGCATCCCCTTCGACCCGCAATCGCCGTTCGTAACCTCGGGCATCCGCGTCGGGTCACCTGCCGGCACCACCCGCGGCTTCGGCGAGGCTGAGTTCCGCCGCATCGGCGAGTTGATCGGCGAGGTGGTCACCGGCCTGGCGTCAAACCCCGAGGGCGATGCGGCCATCGAGGCGCGCGCCAAGGAAGAAGTCATCGCGCTCTGCAAGCGGTTCCCGATTTACGGGTAGGTTTTGCGCTAAGCTCCCGCATCCCCTACATAGACCCCATCGTCGGGTTCGGAGCACAATATGCGCTGTCCATTTTGCGGACATGCCGAAAGTCAGGTGAAGGATTCGCGGCCGTCCGAGGACGGCGCCGCGATCCGGCGCCGGCGGCTGTGCCCTCAGTGCGGCGGCAGATTCACCACCTTTGAGCGGGTGCAGTTGCGCGAACTGACCATCCTGAAGCGTTCGGGCCGCCGCTCGCCCTTTGAACGGGACAAACTGGCCCGCTCCATCGCCATCGCGCTGCGCAAGCGGCCTATCGATCCGGAACGGGTCGAGCGGATGGTCTCGGGCATCGTGCGCCAGCTGGAAAGCATGGGCGAGACCGAGCTGCCGTCCCACGTGGTCGGCGAGATGGTGATGAAGGCCATGAAGTCGCTGGATGAGGTGGGCTACGTTCGCTACGCCTCGGTCTATCGCGACTTTCGGGAAACCGAGGACTTCGCCAAGTTCCTGTCGGACGAAGGCTATGCCGACGGCGAGGGCGAGGAAGCCGGCGACAGCGAAGAGACGTGAGGGTCACCCTCAAACTGGCCACCTCGCTCGACGGGCGCATCGCCACCGCTTCGGGCGAAAGCCGCTGGATCACCGGGGATGTGGCGCGCGAACAGGTGCACAGGCTGCGCGCTATGCACAGCGCCGTGCTGGTGGGCGTCTCCACCGCCATCGCCGACAATCCTGAACTGACCGTGCGTCTTCCGGGCTTTGTTGGCCGCCAGCCGGTGCGGGCGGTGCTGGACAGCACCCAGCGCCTGCCGCCGATGCTGAAGCTGGTCACCGACGCCAAGCGTCTGGATACGGTCGTGATCGCCGCCGAAGGCTCGGCCGACCGGCTCGCCAAGACCGGCGTGCGGGTGCTGAAGGTGCCGGCGGTTGACGGACGGCCGGATCCCGAGTTGGCGCTTGAAGCGCTGGAGCGTTACGTCGCGGTGCGGCTGCTGCATTCGGCGGGCGTGCCGGCGCCCGAGACCCCGAATCCGGGAATCGGTCCCGCCGGCGTACTGATCGAAGGCGGCGGCCAGGTCGCCGCGAGTTTCCTCGCCGCCGGTCTTGTCGACGCGATCGAATGGTTTCGCGCGCCGATCATCCTGGGCGACGAAGGCCGCCCGGCAGTGGGCGACTTCGTGCTCGACCGGCTGAAGAACGCGCCCCGCTTCAAGCGCCTGGAGGTAATCTCGCTTGGGGATGACCTTTGGGAGCGCTACGAGAAGCTCTAATGTTCACCGGCATCATCACCGACATCGGCCGCGTCCGCAGCGTGCGCGACACAGCCCGCGACCGGCGGTTCGAGATCGCAACCGCCTACGATACCGCGACGATCGACATCGGCGCCTCGATCAGCCACGCCGGCTGCTGCCTGACAGTGGTGGAAAAGGGCGGGGGCTGGTTCGTCGTTGAAGTCTCGGGCGAGACCCTGTCGAAAACCACGCTCGGCGACTGGACTGAAGGAGGCCGCGTAAATCTCGAACGCTCCGCCCGCGTCGGCGAGGAGCTGGGCGGCCACATCGTTTCCGGCCACGTCGACGGCGTCGGCGAAGTGTTGTCCGTCGAGCCCGAGGGCGGATCGCGCCGCATCCGCATCCGCGCGCCCAGGCCTCTGCATCGCTACATCGCCGCCAAGGGCTCCATCACCGTCGAGGGTGTGTCGCTTACCGTCAACGCCGTCGAGGACGATGTCTTCGGCGTCAACCTCATCCCCCACACCTGGCAGGTCACCACCCTCGGCGACCTGGTTCCCGGCGCCCGGGTGAACCTGGAAATCGATATGCTGGCCCGCTACCTGGCCCGCTGGAGAGAAACCGCGTGAGTTCCGATTCCCCCATCTCGCCCATCGAGGACATCCTCGAGGACGCCCGCAACGGGCGGCCCTACATCCTGGTTGACGCCGAGGACCGCGAGAACGAGGGCGATGTCATCATCCCGGCCCAGTTCGCAACGCCTGACCGGATCAACTTCATGGCCAAGCACGCGCGCGGCCTGATCTGCCTGTCGATTACCGCCGAGCGGGACCGCCAGCTGCGCCTGCCGCCGATGACCGCCGAGAACCATTCGGGTCACGGCACGGCCTTCACCATCTCGATCGAGGCGCGCGAAGGCGTGACGACCGGCATTTCGGCCCACGACAGCGCACACACCGTCGCCGTCGCCGTCGACCCCAATCATGACGCCCGCGATATCGTCTCGCCAGGTCACGTCTTTCCGCTGGTCGCCAAGGACGGCGGGGTTCTGGTCCGCGCCGGCCACACCGAGGCCGCGGTCGACATCAGCCGCATGGCCGGACTGCAGCCGGCCGGCGTGATCTGCGAGATCATGAACGACGATGGTTCCATGGCCCGGCTGCCTGACCTGGTGGCGTTTGCCCAGCTGCATGGCCTGAAGATCGGCACGATCGCTGATTTGATCGCCTATCGCCGCCGCAACGAGCGCCAGGTCGAACGGGTGCTCGATACGCCGTTCGAGAGCATCTATGGCGGACCTTTTCGAATGCTGGTGTTCCGAAACTCCATCGACCGCACCGAGCACGTGGCCCTGGTCAAGGGAAAGATCGATCCGGACAAGCCGACCATGGTGCGCATGCACCGCGTCGATTTCGCCGCCGACATGCTGGGCGGCAGCGGGGTGCGGCGCGACTATGTGCCGGCGGCTCTGAAGGCAATCTCGGCCCACGACGGGGCAGGGGTGGCGGTGTTCATCCGCGATCCGTCGCCCACCTGGCTGTCCGAGCGTTACGGCGGGACCGGTCACGATCCGGCGCCCAACGCCTTGCGCGACTATGGTGTCGGCGCACAGATCCTGCTCGATCTGGGGGTGCGCGACATGATCCTATTAAGCTCAAGTCCGGTGCGGCTTGCGGCGGCCGAGGGGTATGGCCTGCGGATCATCGACCGGCGGCCGCTTTCCTGAACGCCGGCCGCACATTTGGTGCTAGAGACCTTCCATGATCGAAGACAAAATCCGTATCCTGATCGTCGAGGGCCGCTTCTATTCGGACCTGTCCGACGAGCTGCTGAAGGGCGCCATCGACGGCATCGAGGCCTTCGGGGCCGAGTGCGACGTCGTCACCGTGCCCGGCGCGCTGGAAATCCCCGCCGTCATCGCCCTGGCTGACGAGGGCGGCCACCGGCCGGCCGGGGTGCCCTATGACGGCTATGTCGCCCTGGGGGTGGTGATCCGCGGCGAGACCTATCACTTCGAGATCGTGGCCAACGAATCGGCCCGCGGCCTGATGGACCTGGCGGTCGGCAAGAAGCTGTGCATCGGCAATGGCATCCTGACGGTCGAAGA
>CAZJBC010000217.1:3295-5098 GCA_964543805.1 uncultured Brevundimonas sp. | reverse complement strand
CCTCCCTCTCCTTCATGGGGAGGGAGCTGCTACCCCAGCAGTTTGCTCAGCACGTCCGGATGGAAGCCCCAGCCGGCGAAGCCGCAGAGCCCCATGAAGATGCCGCCGGCGCCAAAGGCCCAGGCGATGAACAGAGCGGGGAAGCTTTCCGACAGGGCCGCCACCGCCGCCACCGATATGGCCGTGGTCATCAGGGCCTCGGAGGCGTCGAACTGGTCGTCGTGGACATTGATCGCATCGTACTGCGCATCAAAGTCGGCCGCCTTCTTGGCCAAGGTCGGGATCGAGGCCTCGTACTTGGCGATGTCCTGGGCAAGGCCGGCCAGATTGGTCGCGGCCTGGGCCTTCTGGGCGGCCGGGGCGGTGGCGCTCAGCAGGCTGATTTCTGTCTGCGCCGTCTGCGAGATGTGCAGCTTGATCTTGGTGGCCTGATATTCGTTCCAGGTGTCCACCGAGTCGGCCTTGGCCTGGGCCATGGCCTGGACGATGTTGCCGTCCTTGACGTTGCACAGACCGACGAAGACCGAGAAGGCCACCACCGTTATGGCGACCAGCCGGTTCAGCCGCTTGTCCTTGGCCTCAGCGCTGACTTCAACTTCCATGGGCGGTCAAGCCTCTTGTTTGACGCCCCCCGGCGCCCCGAACCGTCCTAGACTATTTCCCGTCGACGCTGAACGCCAGCAGCAGGTTGTTCTCGCCGGCGCTGCCGCCGTAGCCCGAATGGATCAGCAGCTGACCGCCGGCAATGGCCGCGCCGCCCATGTCGATGTCGCCGCCCCAGGCGCCCTTGACGCCGTTGACGGTGTCGATCTGCTGGGCGGTGTCATAGTCCCACACCAGCTTGCCGTCGGCGGCCGCGAAGGCGCGCAGGTGGCCGTCGGCCGAGGTGGCGAAGACGATGCCCGGCATGGCGGTCGCCGCGCCCGGGAAGCCCTGGCTGCAGCGGCCCGACATGGCGTTGCAGGTGGCGACCGGCGTTGCGTCATAGTGCCAGAGCTGGTGGCCGTCGGCGGCGTCCAGGGCGATGAGCCCCGGCTTGCCGCGGCCCGGCGCATCGTTCATCGGCGCATAGACGCGCACGCCGTCGCTCGCCGCGCCCCAAAGTACGCCGCCGCTGGCGCCGCCGATGCCCAGCTTCTGCATCGAGCTTTCCGGCCAGATGTAGTTCCCGTTGTCGGGGTCCATGGCGTAGACGGTCGAGGACTTGTTCGGCGCGATGATCATGTCGCGATTGCCGACCTTCACCAGCATGGGCGAAGAGCCAAAGTCATAGTCCGGCCCGCGCGTGCCGGTCGGCCCGTTGATGGCGCCGGACATGAAGTTGTCGCCCTTCAGCACCTGCTTGGACCATTTGATATGGCCGGTCTTCAGGTCCATGGCGACCACGGAGTCGGAGGTGGGGTGATCAACCTCGGTGTAGGAATCGCCCGTCGCCACATAGAGCTGGCCGCGCTTGGCGTCGATGGTCGGCGAAGACCAGATGGCGCCGCCGGCCGGGCCGTACATCTGGGTGCCGGCCGAGTTCAGCCGCGTCGGCTGCGGCGTCTTGTCGCCCAGGATCGACTGGGTCCACAGGATGTGGCCGTTGCGGGCGTCGACGGCGATGACCTTGCCGATGCCGGTGCAGCAGCCGTAGGCGCCGATATTGCCCTGGCTCTCTTCGGAATAGGACATCGGCACATAGATGACGTTGTCATAGAGGGTGGGCGAGCCGGTGATGCGACCCACCTTGTGCGCATCAACCTGCACCTTCCACAGCTCATGGCCCGAACCCGCGTCGCCGCCTGACTCGTATAGAGTTTG
>CAZJBC010000217.1:0-3285 GCA_964543805.1 uncultured Brevundimonas sp. | reverse complement strand
GACCCACGAGCGGTCATCGCCGATGAACAGGGCGAACTTGCTGGGCGCTGTGGCCAGGGCGCCGATGGTCATCGAGGCGCGCGTGCCGCCGGCCCAGTCATAGCGCCAGTAGACGCAGCCGCTCTTGGTATCCAGCGAATAGGCGTGACCGGCCATGCTGGCCACGAACACCCGGTCGCCCCAGATCAGCGGCATGGAATTCTTGGTGCCGGGATAGGAGAAAGCCCACTTGACCTTCAGCTGCGGCACCTGGGCGGCGGTAAAGCCGGGATTGGGCTGATAACGGGTATTGCCCACGCCATTGCCCCAGCCGTTCCACTGCTGCGGGGCCGGAACATTGCGGATCGCCGGCGTGGTCTTGCAGGTCTTTTCGTCCACCCCTTCCAGCGTGTTCGGGGTCGGCGACTTGCCGGTGATGAAGCGCACGACGCCGTAAAGCTGGGCGTCGGTCAGGCCGGCGGCCTGGCGGGTCATCTTGCCGGTCTTCAGGGTCGCATAGACGTCTTCCGGCGTCTTCTTGGCCAGATCGTCGTAGGAAGGCGCGCGGCCGGGCGCCGTTCCATGGCAGCCCGAGCACTTGTCGCGGAAGATGCCGTCGCCAGCCACAGGATAGAGCCCGCCCGAGTTTTCCGGCGGAGTCGAATAACCAGGCTTGCCTTGCGGAGCGGCCGCTCCGCCGGCCCGTCCAGGCGCACCGCCGGCCACGGCGCCCGCGCCGCCTGCGCGGCCGCCGGCGGCTCCGGCCCGCCCAGTTGCGGGGGCGGCTGGGGCTGCGGGGCCTTGGGCGGTCGGCGCCGGCGCTGCCGCGGGGGCCGCGGGCGGCGTCGCCGGTCCGGAGACGTAATTGGCGATCGCCTGGATCTCGACCGTCGACAACCCGCGTCCGCCGTTGGCGCCCTGGGCATAGCCCTGCATGGCGCCGCTGGTCAGGGCGGTGACGATGTCGGCTACGGAATAGCTCTGGCGCGATTCCTTGGTGTGGCAGTTCGAACAGGTGGCGTTGAACAACGCCTCGCCCGACGGCGCGGCGGCCGGCTGGGCCATCAGCGGCACGGCGGCGGTCAGGCCGACAAGGCCAGCCAGGGCGCCGATCAGCGCGATCGATCGAATGGTTCTCATCGTTTCAAACTCCCCTCGTCGCCCCGCTGTCCCGCGAGATCGACCAACGCTGCAAGATGGCACAGGCGCGCCCGCGAGAATATCCCCTGCCGCAAGGTAATGCCCGGCGAGGGCGTCCCTTGGCAAGCCCCTCGGGGAAGTCTAAGAAGCCCCACCCTGGACAAGGGCCGCTTTAGCTCAGCCGGTAGAGCACATCATTCGTAATTAGTGGGGCGACCCGAAATTGCGTAGCGATGTGAATCGGTTGGCGCGAGGGCGGTGGAATTAGTAGTCACATAGTAGGCGACCTGCCGCTTTAGCTCAGCCGGTAGAGCACATCATTCGTAATGATGGGGTCGGGTGTTCGAGTCACCCAAGCGGCACCACCTCACCCCAAAAAGGGCAGGTGGCCCCACCAGGGGTATAAGGGCGAAGCTCCGTTTTCGGGCACTTGGAATCGTCCCATTTCTCAATAAATCGGCCAATGATTTGTCAGCCAACTCCGCGCTGTGCGACCGGTAAGATTGCTGCCTCAAGAACACCAGACCGTTGCTGATCCGGTGTCGACGTTCTTGCTAACGATCTGGCACTGTGCCCGATCATGGTTGTGACACCATGACTTTCAAGAAACTGGGCTACCTTTTTCAGTGTGGTGTAATGCGCGCAGCTACCGCCGTAGAGCTTCGCGAAGGCGCTCCAATTCGCTAGGATTAGCTCTTTCAGCTCTTGCTCACGGCCCTTCGGCGTAGTTCGCACCCAAAAAAGGCAATCTGAAAGGACCATGGGAAATCCCATCGCCACCACAATCTTTTCCTTTCGAGGTCTGCCTACCCTGGGGAAGAGGACCGCGGTCGCAGCGCATAAATCAGGCTCTCGTGCAGAGAGTAGGCTCGAAGGCTTTATTGCGCCGTGCACGAGGTTAGTCGTGTGCACGAAGGCGGAACCGGCAGAAACGTTTTCACCTTCTACGCGGTGAACTGGGGTGGCACCTCGCCCAAGTGTCGCTGTGAAATCCTGTGATTGAATATGTATGTTCACATGATGTCCGGGCGTGAGATCGCTCTCAACTGTGTAATCATCGAGCGCCTTTATCCCCATAAAAACGCAGGACGGAGCACGTATTCGCATCCGCTCGACCTGGCGACTTCGCTCCTCCTCGCCCGCGCAATACAAGTAAGCGCCGTCCGCCGTTGGCGTTAAGTCATCGGGTCCATCAAGGACCGTCGTGAACAGCGGCCTATGCCGCAGATTTTCCATAATACGGCTCAAAAAGAGAAAGCTGTTCTGGAAGCTCGTCGTTGTCCTGTCTGCCAACGCGGCGAACCAGAGCCGGTATGGTGTCTCGTGGATTGTGGATTAAATCCAGTAGAAGAGCAGGATCAATTTTCATTTTCCGCTTCTTCCTGAAGCTAAAAACAAAGAAAGGCGCAAAAATGGGGTGAATCGCGTAGTCAGCGGATTGGATATCGTTAATCGATAGTTTGCTCCCCGCCGATCTTACCAGCGCAAGATGCATTACACCGTCGTTCAAGAGGTCTTTGACTTCGTCGGGCGTCGTCACTCCATCGCCAAGATAGAATTGGTTCACCTCAGGCGCATGCCCCTCTGGCTGACGCGCCATCACGTAAAACACCCTACCCAAACCAAGAAGCAGCTTCGCCAAACGCCCGCTTTGCAATGAAGCACCGTCGATTTCGCGAAAGTTTTTCAGCGCTACGTCTTCGGCCGCTTTCGTCTGTGTCTGAAACGCACGTCGTTCGGTGGGCGATAGCGTCAAGAAGCGAAGGCTCATCGACCGCGAAAATGACCGCTATGAGGAACTTGTCGAAACGGCTGCCGGAGAGGTGCTGCGTGACGTCGCCGAATCGCTGTCAGCCCATTGGGGACACGGCAGCGCTAAGGCGCGACCACCGCAGAAATAGGCGCATAGTAGTCAGACTGTTTCAAAGTCCGTGGGCCTGGATCGGACGTCTGCCGATTCTAAACCCTTGCGCTCGCCGACAATTTCAGGCTTATGCTGACAGCTTCAAAACCCATAAAAGATGAACAAAAACAATTCGTAATGATGGGGTCGGGTGTTCGAGTCACCCAAGCGGCACCAGGCCCTTCCTCCAGATTTGTCCTGCCCGCACCGATCACGCTGGTTTGGGCCCCGGCCATCCGCTTTCAAGCGCGACCGTCGCGGTC
>CAZJBC010000216.1:0-5108 GCA_964543805.1 uncultured Brevundimonas sp. | reverse complement strand
GCCGTGCAGCATCACCATGTGGCCGATGGTCACGTTGTCGCCGATGGTCAGCGGCGAGCCGTCGTCGGTGTGCAGCACGCTGCCGTCCTGGACGTTGGAGCCCTCACCCACCACGATCGGATCGTTGTCGCCGCGCAAGATCGCGCCGAACCATATGCTGGCGTTGGTCTTCAACTCGATCGCACCCATGACCTGGGCGTTGGGCGCGATCCAGAACTGGCCCGGCGGCGGCAGGATCGGAGACTTGGCCCCCAGGTCGTACAGCGGCATTTCGTGAAACCCTTTTGTGAACGCGATGTTTGAGCTTGCTTAACGAGTGGTGTGCAAGTCTAGCATCACACACGACGGATGCGATTCGTCAGGTCCGTCGCAAGTCAGTCGTCTACCGTGCTGCGACGTTCGCGGCATGGCCTCCTGATCGGGAGACACGAGTGTCGCGTGGCGTTTTCGGGCGGCCGTCCAGGCCTCCGCTTACCGAACCCAACGAGCCGCCTGGCTCGCGCGGCGCATCCCTCCACACTGTTTTTACCCCCGGGGCGGTCCATTTTGGACGCGCCCTTTTTTCTTGTCCTCATGGAGCATCAACATGACCAAGCGCGCTGTTAAGCGAACTGTCCGGGAAGGCGCCTATGACGCCCCCCGCTACGACGCCCGGCATGAGGATTCAAAAGTACGCCGGCTGCCCGTGGCCGGCGCCTGGTCGCCCCTGGGCTCGAACGACGATGCGCGCGATCAGGCCTATCTGAAGACCATCAAACCCAAGTCCGAAGGCCAGACGCGGATGCTGTCGGCCATCGACGAGAAGAATCTGGTTCTGGCCCTGGGCCCCGCCGGCACGGGCAAGACCTATCTGGCTATCGCCAAGGCGGTTGAAGCGCTCGAGGCCGGCAAGGTCGGCCGCATCGTGCTGTCCCGCCCCGCGGTCGAGGCCGGCGAGTCCATCGGCTTTCTGCCTGGCGACATGGAAGACAAGCTGGCCCCCTATCTGCGCCCGCTCTACGACGCCCTTTCCGACCGCCTGTCCATGAAGCGCGTGCGGGCCCTGATGGCCGAGGGCGCCATTGAGATCGCGCCCGTCGGCTACATGCGCGGGCGCACCCTGAACAACGCGTTTGTGGTCATCGACGAGGCCCAGAACTGCACCTACGTGCAGCTGAAAATGCTGCTGACCCGTCTGGGCTGGAACTCGACCATGGTCGTCACCGGCGATCCGCACCAGTCGGACCTGCTGCCCGGCCTGTCGGGCCTGATCGACGTGGCCGACAAGTTTGAGGCGCTTAGCAACATCGCTGTCGTGCGGCTGGCGGAGGCTGACATCGTCCGCCACCCGCTGGTCGCGGAGATGCTGCAGGTTTTGTAGCCTTTGACGGCTTCGAGTTGCGATGAATTGTCTATGGTGCCCGCTGTAATTTGTACGGCGGGCATTCAGATGCGAAGCTGGGCAAGATCAGCGCCAGGACACCGCGCCTACTCCACAGCTACGCAGAAGCTTGGCCTCGCGGCGCTTTTTCTCGTTTTGGTAGTTTCAGCTTGTTCGCGTCAGGTCGATCCTTTCACAACCTGGATTAATCAAAGCGTTGTCGCCGAGACGCAGGATAATAAAGATCACAACGATCAGGCGCTCCAAATCGGCGTCTATGACCTGCTGACCTCCCCTGCTTCGTTGTTACGGCAGCGGTCGACGGATAGATCCCTGACTCAGTCAGTTGATCGTCTTCGCAGTCTGGTTGCGTTGGACGAAAGATATGCAGCTCTGAGGCGGCAGCGCATGTCGGAAGCTGAGGCCAGAATTGCCGGCCTGTCGACGCCCGCGAAACAAAAGGCTCTCGAATTCCTGAGGAGGAATCGGCAAGCTTGGCCGCTCAATGACCAGTACAGTTCATTGCTATCAGACTTGCGGTCCGAACAGATTGAGATGGTCGTCGACTTGGGTCGGGCCAAGGATTGGACCTTGGATGGCAAGGTGCTTCACTTCGTCAGCAGGCATGACGAGGCAGTTTATCAGGCGCACCAGGCCCAAATCCGCGCCTTGCTCGATCAGCTACACTCGACCGCTCAAGCGATTCAAACGCAGACGATGAAATCTCTCCATGCCGGATAGCCAACTGCTACGCGGATCGAAGGCGACGCCCTACCCCTGCAGGTCTTCCGCCAGGATCGCCATTTCGAACATGTAGGATCCGGCCTCGTCCTCGTCCTCGAAGACCACGCCGATGAATTCCTCGCCGACATAGACCTCGCAGCTGTCCGACTGCTTGCGCGGCGCCACGACGATGCGGGCGTTGGCGAACGTGCCGCGCAGATGGGTCTCAACGCGCTTGATGGCCTTGGCGTCCATGGGAATACTCTCCGTCTTTGGCGGGGAACCTAGCGGGGATGCGCGCCCCCGCAAGCCCCAAAGCGTATGACGCGCGGGATTTGCCGCTCAGATCACGTAGTCGAAGACGGCGTCCGACAGCATCTGGTCCATGGTGCGGGCTGGCTCGCCGCAGCTGGGGCAGTTGACCAGCCGGGCCGGAACGCCCGCCGCGGTGCAGCCTTCCGGCACGTCCTTCAGCACCACCGAGCCGGCGGCGATCTTGGCGTGGTCGCCGATGCGGATATTGCCCAGCACCTTGGCGCCGGCGCCGAGCAGGACGCCGTTGCCGATCTTGGGGTGACGATCGCCGCGCTGCGCACCCGTGCCGCCCAGGGTCACGCCGTGCAGCATGGAGACGTCATCTCCCACCACGGCCGTCTCGCCGATGACGATGCCAGTGCCGTGGTCAAGGAACAGGCCCTTGCCGATCCGCGCGGACGGATTGATGTCCACCTGGAACAGCTCGGACATGCGGCTTTGCAGGTAGAAGGCCAAAGGCTCGCGGCCCTGGCTCTGCAGCCAGTGGGCGACGCGATAGGTCTGCAGCGCCAGGAAGCCTTTGAAATAGAGAAACGGCTGCAGATAACTCTTGCAGGCGGGGTCGCGCTCGAACACGGCGCGCAGATCGGCCTCAACGGCCTCGATGATCGACGGATCGGCGGCCAGGGCTTCCTGGACCACCTCGCGCATGCTCATGGCGCGCAGTTCCTGATCGCCTAGCTTGCGGGCCAGCTGGAACGACAGGGCGTCGGCCAGGCTCTCGTGGCGCAGGATGACCGCGTTGACCAGCGAGGCCAGGCTGGGCTCGGTCTTGGCGACTTGCAGGGCTTCATTGCGCAGGCTGGCCCATACGGGCGGGGCCTCGCCGGGGCTTACCACTTCCAGATGCTGGGCCATTCGGGCCTCCCGTAAGGTCGGTTTTCGCCGGGCTTCTAACCCAACTTAGCATAGGGTGGGTTAATCGCGTGAATCCCCCACCGTCAGGACGATGTGGGAAGGCGGGCGCCGTCGCGCAACCGCCGGGGCTCGCCAATCGGCGCGGTGCGCTGTAGCTCTTGGCCATGACGATCCCAGTCCCCGACGCGCCGCAGTTCGGCGATCCCCTGCCCCCGACCCCGTCGCCCGACGTCCTCGCCTTTCTGGCCCGGCGCCGGTCCGCCTCAGCCCTGACCTTGCGTGCGCCCGGCCCGACGGCCGAGGACCTCGCCATCCTGCTGCGCCTGGCGGTCCGGGTTCCGGATCACGGCAAGCTGGCGCCTTGGCGGTTCCTTGTCCTGGAAGGCGCGGCCAAGGGGGCGGTAGCCGGCCGGCTGACGGCGCTGGCGGGCGCCCGCCCTGACGCGCCCAAGGCCCAGGCCGCTTTGGGCAAGTTCACCAATCCGCCGCTGGCGGTCTGCGTGGTCTCGAAGATTACGCCGGGCGATATTCCCGAGTGGGAACAGCAGATGTCGGCCGGCGCCGTGTGCCTGACCCTGCTCAACGCCGCCACGGCAATGGGCTATGGCGCCAACTGGATAACCGACTGGTACGCCTATGCCGACGAGACGCGATCAGTGTTTGAGCTTGGTGAGGGCGAACGCATAGCGGGCTTCATCTATATCGGAACCCCCGCCGATGCGCCGCTGGAGCGGGTTCGGCCGGATGTAATCGGGCTGACGACCTGGCCAAAATAGGCGACCGGCTCTTCGCGACACGCTATTCACGCCAACTGACGGTCACATAGCCTCCGTCGAGACTTCTTCGGGAAGTCCAACCCCATGCGCGGTGAAATCTCTTTCGACACGCAGCTGTCCGACCTCGACAATGATCACATCGAGGGCTGTTATCGACTTTCGGATGATGCGTGGACCGTGTTTCATTTGACGCACATAACCTCCGGAGCGTTATGGACCGGACCCGCCAAAATTCGAGAGGGCGCAATATTTTCAAGCGGAATTCGGGGAATAGACGGAGTTTTCCCGATCTACACGACGCTCAACAAAAAAGCGGCCATGGACATTTTGTCAAAAACTCTCGGCGGCGTGGATTGGATTGAAGTCTCGGGTCCAGACTCTCTGACATTGAAATAACCGTCCCTAGGGTCCGGACCCGTAAAAGGATGCCATTGGCAAGTTCGGTCGTGTGAAAAGCCCTTCCCCCTTTGAGGGGGGAAGGGAGTCCTACGGTCTCGCCCTATCCGAACCCTTATAATTCCGGCCCTAACGCCCGCGGTAAGCCGCAACGCCCTGATCGGGAATCCAAAGGCCTTCCGGCGCCGGACCCGTCTGCCAGAAGACGTCGATGGGAATCCCGCCGCGGGGATACCAGTAGCCGCCGATGCGCAGCCATTTGGGCTGGGCGACTTCGACGATCTTCTTGCCGATGGCGATGGTGCAGTCTTCGTGGAAGGCGCCGTGGTTGCGGAACGAGGTCAGGTACAGCTTCAGCGATTTGGACTCGATCAGCCAGGCGTCGGGGGCGTAGTCGATCACCAGGTGGGCGAAATCCGGCTGACCGGTCACCGGGCACAACGAGGTGAACTCGGGCGCCGCGAACCGCGCCAGATATAGGGCTCCGGACTGCGGGTTGGCCACACGCTCCAGCACCGACTCGTCCGGGCTGGCCGGTATGGCGCTTTGGCGGCCCAGCTGGGTCAGGGTGGGTTTGCTCATCGCAAAAGCGTTAGACGCCCGCTTTCGGCCTCGCAATCCTCTGTGTATGAGCAGCGCAAAGCAATTTTGGGAGAGAAACATGGCCAAGGGTGATTTTG
>CAZJBC010000215.1:0-5137 GCA_964543805.1 uncultured Brevundimonas sp. | reverse complement strand
GCGGCGCCTTTCGGCATGTCCCAGAAGCGCACCAGCACCTTGCCGGTCAGGGGCGAGCCGTCGCGGTTATGGGCGACAGGAACCGTGGCGGTCTGACGCCCGGCGGCGGGGGTGATGTCGCCCTGCCAACCGCTGACCAGCCGGATGTGGCCGTCGGCGTCGCCGGTTGCCCGACCGTTGCCGCGGTTGGGGACATTGTAGAACAGAAAGCCCGAGGCCTTGCTCATGTCGACCGGCTTGGCCAGCTCGAAGGTCGCCGAATATTCCACCATCCCGCGGGCGTTTTTCGGCGCCAGGGCGATGTCGTTGATGATGGCGTTCTTTGGATCTTTCGGGTCGAGCTCCCCGAAGAAGCGCCCCGAGATCAGCTCATAGGTCCCGGCCTGTCCGAACGATCCGGCCATCGGCGCGCGGTTGGCAATCTCGATGCGAATGACCCTGGCCTGGGCGGCGCCGGCGGCAAGCAGAGTGGCGGCGGCGAGCGCTGCGGCGCGAATTTTCATCATGACGGTGATCTCCCCTTAGGGAGTTGGCGTCAGATTTGGCGCGGGCGCAAGACGCGCCGGTTGCGCTGCGGGTGCGAAAGGCGTATGCCGCCGCTCCCTTTGAAATGGAGAATTCCGATGGGTTACCGGGTCGCCGTTGTGGGCGCCACGGGCAACGTGGGCCGCGAAATGCTGAACATCCTCGAGGAAGTGAACTTCCCCGTGGACAAGATTCATGCGCTGGCCTCGCGAAAATCCATTGGCGTCCAGGTCTCGTTCGGCGATGCGACCATCGCCTGCGAAGACATGGAAAAGTTCGACTTCTCGCGCGTCGACATCGTGCTGATGAGCGTTTCCGGCAGCTTCTCAAAAGAGTGGAGCCCGAAGATCGGCGCGGCCGGCCCCATCGTCATCGACAATTCCTCGGCCTGGCGGATGGATCCGGACGTGCCCCTGATCGTGCCGGAAGTGAATCCGGACGATGTTTCTTTTGCGCGCCGCAAGAACATCATCGCCAATCCGAACTGCTCGACGGCCCAGCTGGTTGTCGCGCTGAAGCCCCTTCACGACCGCGCGCGGATCAAGCGGGTGGTGGTCTCGACCTATCAATCGGTCTCCGGGGCCGGCAAGGAAGGCATGGACGAGCTTTGGGATCAGACCAAGGCGGTGTTCGTGCTGGGCCCGTCCGAGCCGCGCAAGTTCCCCAAGCAGATCGCCTTCAACGTCATTCCGTTCATCGGCGCCTTCCTCGACGACGGCTATACCGACGAGGAAGCCAAGATGTGGCGCGAGACGCACAAGATGCTTGATCCCGACATCGCCCTGACCGTGACCTGCGTGCGCGTGCCGGTGATGGTCGGCCACTCCGAGGCGGTGAACATCGAGTTTCACGAACCCCTCGACGAGGACGAAGCGCGCGACATCCTGCGCGAGGCGCCCGGCCTGATCGTCATCGATCGGCGGGACGAGACCGGCTACATCACGCCCAAGGAAGCGCAGGGCGAGTTCCCGGTTTACGTTTCCCGCATCCGCAACGATCCGACCGTGCCCTATGGTCTGAACCTGTGGGTCGTGGCCGACAACCTACGCAAGGGCGCGGCGCTGAACGCGGTGCAGATCGCCCAGCTGCTGCACGAACGCGGCCTGATCGCCAAGCAGCTCGCCTAGGGACAGCCCATGCCATCAAGTGCAGCGGGCGAAAAGCGCGCTGGACTCTATCGTTTGAGCGCGTTGTGACCGAAAAACCGGAATCCACTTTTTCGCAACGCGCTCTTGCGGCGGGCATAGGCTCAAATCTGATCTGGGGGTTTCTACCCCTTGCCATGCAGGCGATCACGCGCGCCGGTCCGAAACCCTGGGAAATCATGGCCCAGCGGGTGGTCTGGGGCGCGGTCGCGGCTGGAATCTTCGTGCTGTTCGCCCGCCAGCGTCCCCAGGTGCGGCGCGTGCTCCGCGAGCCCAGGACGCTCGGCCTGCTGACCCTGTCGTCCGGTCTGATCGCGGTCAACTGGGTGACCTTCATCTGGGCGGTGACCAGCGGCCGGGTGCTGGAAGCCTCGCTGGGCTATTACATCATCCCCCTGGTCAATATGGGGGTCGGCGGCCTGATCTTCCGCGAGAAACTGGGGCGGATCGCCCTGGCCGCCATCGCCTTCGCAGCGCTGGGTGTGACGGTGCAGACCATCGCGCTGGGCCGGCTGCCCTGGGTGTCCATCGCCCTGGCCGTCTCGTTCGGAGGCTATGGCATTGTCAGAAAACAGGTCGCGGCCGAGGCCCAGACAGGCCTGTTCGTCGAATGCGTGGTGCTGATGGCCCCGGCGCTTGCCTATATCGGCTGGCTGCAGGCCACCGGGGCGGGCCATTTCCTGGCCAGTCCGCAGGCTGCGCTGTGGCTGATCGCTTCGGGATTCCTGACCGCCACGCCGCTGGCCCTGTTCGCCTGGTCGGCGCGGCGCCTGCCGCTGTCGGCGATCGGCTTCCTGCAGTTCATCAGCCCGACGGTGAGTTTCGTCACCGGGGTCCTGCAGCACGAGCCCTTCGGGCGGCTGAACATCGTTGCCTTTATGCTCATCTGGCTGGGGGTAGGCCTTTTCCTGACCGGCGCGGTGCGTTCGGCCCGTCGGGCGGCTTTGGTGGTGGACGTCTAGGTCTTCCTTCGACGGGGTCGATCACAAACTCGCGTAGGCCGCATCGATCAGCCGCCGGGCGCGGGGATCGCCCAGCAGGTGCGCCGACTCGCGGTTCATGACGTAGGACCCGGAAATCCCCCGCTCGGGATCGGCAAAGGCGCAGGACCCGCCCCGGCCCCAGTGGCCAAAGGTCTCGGCGCCCGGTCCGAAAAAGCCGTTGGGCGGATTGCGCATAAAGCCGGCGCCCCAGGACATCTCGAACGGCAGCACCAGATCCTGGCCGCAGATGCGCTCGGCGCTGGCCAGCTGCGCCATGCCGGTCGTGTCGCTCGCCAGGATGGCCATCAGCCGCGCCAGACCCTCGGCGGTCGCATGGCCGTTGGCGCCGGCGAACTCGGCGCGCCGCCAGTCGGCGACGGGACGGCCGCCCGGCGCGGACCACGGGCTCTGGAAAGCCAGGCGCAACGCCTCGTTGGGCGCGCCGAAACGGGGCAGTTCGCGCGGCTTCATGATCTCGGCGCAGCGGGCGTGCTCGGCGGTCGGCAGGCCGATCCAGACATCCAGGTCCATGGGCCCGGCGATGTCCTCGGCCAGGGCCCGGCCCAGGCTGCGTCCGTCGATGCGCCGGAAAATCTCGCCGGCCAGAAAACCGTAGGTCACCGGGTGATAGCCACTGGCGGTTCCGGGCGGCCACAGGGGCGTCATCGTCGCCAGCTTTTCGCAGATGGCGTCCCAGTCAAACCACAGGGCCGGATCCATCGGCCCGACAAGGCCCGATAGCCCCGCCTGGTGCGACAGCGCCTGTTCGACGGTGACCTGATCCTTGCCGTCTTGCCCAAATTCCGGCCACACCGAGGCGACGGTCTGGCGGTAGTCGAGCTTTCCGGCGGCGACCAGGCGAGCGATCATGAAGGCCGCCACCGCCTTGGTGGAGGAAAACACCGGTGTCAGGGTGTCAATCGCAAAGGGCCGCTCCCGCGCCCGGTCGGCGAAGCCGCCGATCAGATCGACGATGATCTCGCCCTCGATGGCCAGGCAAAACCGCGCGCCCAGCTCTTCGCCCGCGGCGAAATTGGCGATGAAGGCCTCGCGGACCTTGTCAAACGCGGGCGGGCACAGGCCGCGAATATCGGAGTCGGTCACTGACAAATCCTGCGGCGGAACCATGGCGGCCACATTTCGCTTCCATAGAGCACGATGCGAGCAGGCGAAATCGCCCGCTCGTTGAATCGTGCTCTATCACCAAACGTTGCGGGCGCGTTGTGATCGAAAAACCGACTTCCACTTTTTCGCAACGCGCCCCGCACGCCGCCCAAGTTTCGCCGCTGCCGATTGCTCCAAGGGGCGGCGCGGCATAGCTTGCCACAATTCATTTGAACCAGAGCGACCCGAACAACATGGCCAAGATCACCCTGGTAGACGACGATGAGAACATCGTGGCCTCGATATCCCTGGCGCTGGAAAGCCACGGTCATCAGGTCAAGGCTTACTACGACGGCGTTTCCGGCCTGGAAGGTCTGGAAAGCGATCCGCCCGACCTGGCGATTCTGGACGTGAAAATGCCGCGCATGGACGGCATGGAGGTGCTCAAGCGTTTTCGCCAGAACCACGAGACGCCGGTCATCATCCTGACCTCCAAGGATGACGAGATCGACGAGATTCTCGGCTTCAACCTCGGCGCCGACGACTATATGCACAAGCCGTTTTCCCAGCGGCTGCTGATCGAACGGGTCAAGGCGGTGCTGCGCCGCGGCCGGGCCAATGAGGAAAGCGCCAATGGCGGGCCGGCGGAAACCGACGCCGGCTCCAAGGCCATCAAGCGCGGGCGCCTGACGCTGGATCCGGCCCGTCACGACTGCCTGTGGGACGGCAAGCCCGTGAAGCTCACCGTCACCGAATTCCTGCTGCTGCAGTCCCTGGCCCAGCGTCCGGGCTTTGTGAAAAGCCGCGACAACCTGATGGATGCGGCCTACGACGATCAGGTTTATGTCGATGACCGCACCATCGACTCCCACATTAAGCGGATGCGCAAGAAATTCCGCCAGGTCGATCCGGAGTTCGATGCGATCGAAACCCTCTATGGCGTCGGCTACCGCTACCGCGAGCTCTAGAGCCTCGCCGGGCCGGACCATGCGCCTTTCCATGCCGCGTGCGCCGTTCGGGCGGATCGGGCCGATCTGGCGCGGCTCGCGGCTGGGCCGCACGATCATTGCGCTCAATGTCGCCGCCCTGCTGGTGCTGATCGGCGGCTCGCTGCTGTTTGACGCCACCCGCCACGCCCTGGTCACCGCCCAGCAGGACGCGCTGCGCACGGAGGCCGCCTTGATCCGCGAGCTTTTGTCGGGCGGAGGCGCCACCCAGGGCGTGCCGGAGCCGGCGCTCGACGCCGAACAGGCCCGCTACATCGTGCTGGTGCTGCAGGTGCCGGAAACCCAAAGGGTGCGCATCTTCGACGCCCAGGGCAACCCGGTGGCCGACAGCCACACCATCAACGACCGCATCGACGCCTCGCCCTTGCCCTAC
>CAZJBC010000214.1:0-5165 GCA_964543805.1 uncultured Brevundimonas sp. | reverse complement strand
AGCTCTTCCATCTTCTTGACCAGGCTGGCTTCGGAATAGCGCGGCGGCGGCTCGGTGAAGTGCTGGTCGGCGCGGGCCTCGGCCACCCTGGCGGCCGCGCCCTCATGGATGATCGGCAGGCGGCCGGAATCCTCATCGTCGCCGTCATCGTCGCGGCCTTCTTCGTAGACGGCCAGATAGCCGTCAAAGAGCACGACCTGGCCCGAAGCGCGCATGCCGGTCTGGCCATCGGCGCTTTCCAGATCGACCGCGGTCTTTTCGATGCGGGCCGATTCCATCTGCGAGGCGATCATCCGTTTCCAGACCAGTTCGTAGAGCCGGCCCAGGTCGCCTTCCAGGCGCAGCGAGCCCGGGTTGCGCGACAGGCTGGTCGGGCGGATGGCTTCGTGGGCTTCCTGGGCGTTCTTGGCCTTGGTCTTGTAAAAGCGCGGCACGTCCGGGACGTATTCCTTGCCGAACCGGCCGGTGATGACGGTGCGGGCTTCATCGATGGCCTCGGGCGAGGACTGCACGCCGTCGGTCCGCATATAGGTGATCAGGCCGACGGTCTCGCCGCCGATGTCGACGCCCTCGTACAGCTTCTGCGCCGCCTGCATGGTGCGCTGGGCGGCAAAGCCCAGCTTGCGCGAGGCTTCCTGCTGCAGGGTCGAGGTGGTGAAGGGCGGGGCGGGACTGCGCTTGGCCGGCTTCTTCTCGACCGAGGCGACCTTGAAGGTGGCGGCCTCGACGGCGGACTTGGCGTTCAGCGCCAGGGCCGAGGTGTTGAGATCAAACTTGGTGAGCTTCTTGCCCTGGTGCTTGGTCAGGCGGGCGACGAACGGATCGGAGCCGGCGTTCACGTCGGCCTCCACCGTCCAGTATTCCTGGGCGATGAATTTCTCGATCTCCATCTCGCGCTCGACGACCAGGCGCAGGGCGACGGACTGGACGCGGCCGGCCGAGCGCGCGCCCGGCAGCTTGCGCCACAGGACCGGCGACAGGGTGAAGCCGACCAGATAGTCTAGGGCCCGGCGGGCCAGGTAGGCGTCCACCAGCTCCATGTCGATCTGGCGTGGGTTGGCCATGGCCTCGGTGACGGCCGACTTGGTGATGGCGTTGAACACGACCCGCTCGACGGGCATGTCCTTGATGGCCTTCTTCTTGTTCAGCACTTCCAGCACGTGCCAGGAAATGGCCTCGCCTTCGCGGTCGGGGTCAGTGGCCAGGATCAGGCGGGACGCGCCCTTCAGGGCGTCGGCGATGTCGGACAGGCGCTTGGCCGACTTGGGATCCACGTCCCAGCTCATGGCGAAGTCTTCGTCCGGGCGGACCGATCCATCCTTGGACGGCAGGTCGCGCACGTGGCCGTAGGACGCCAGCACCGTGTAGCCGGAGCCTAAGTACTTGCTGATGGTCTTGGCCTTGGCCGGGCTCTCTACAACAACGACGTTCATCTGGGGCGAGGCGCTCAACGGCTTGGGGGACAAGGCGCGGGAAAGTGGGGGCGCGATGGGGTTGTGTCAATGGACCGCTTTATACATGACCCGTCATCCTCGGTTTGCCCGAAGGGCAAGACCGGGGACCCAGCAGCCCGGACCTATGAGCAGCGTTGTCGTCATTGAGGCCGCGGATGCTGGGTCCTCGGAATTCGACTGCGTCGAACCCGAGGATGACGGGCTATTTTGATCCACCTGATCGCCATTGACCCTCACCCCAATTGGCCGTTCCCTGTCCGTGGGCAGGAGATACGCGGATGAACGGGCGACTGATTCTGGTGACGGCGGCGGCGCTGCTGATGGCGGGATTCGCCCTGGCCGCGCCGATGAAGATGGATACGCCCGCGCCCACAGCGCCCATGCCCGCGCCGAAGCTGCCGCCGCCCATGCCGATGGATCACAGCGCCATGGACCACGGCGCGGCCCCGGCGGCGATGGATGGGATTGTCGGCATGCCCGAGGGCATCAAGGGTCCAACGCTAAAATTCCCGGACGGGAACATGTACTTCTACGTCGAGAACGACGGCGCCCATGTGGTCGCCCTGAACGGAGAAGGCGAAGTCAAATGGCGGCGCGAGCCCTTTGCCGAATATCCGGCCCCGGGCGAAAAGGTCTCGCCGATTACGGGTCTGAGCACCCCCGGCTACGATCCCGATACCGGCCGCCGCGTCCTGATGGTGCGCAGCGCGACCGGCTTCCGAGGCCTGGAGATGATCAGCGGGGACTACCTGCTGGGGTAGGCGCCTAAGGCCGCACCACCATCCCGCCGCTGAGCATTTCGGCCTTCCCCGCGAGGGTCAGTTCCACCAGCGCCGCTCCAACCTCCGCTGGCGAGGCCCTGGTGATCCGCACCAGTTCGTCCCGCGAGACGGGCGCCGACGACAAGAGCTCGGCGATCTTGCCCCGCAGCCGCTCGTCCGGCTCGGCGGGTTTGCCGGGCGCGCCTTCCCAGTCGCGGGCCGGCTCCTCGAACCTCGGCAGGCTTTCCAGCACACGCAGCACATCGTCGGGGCCGGCGCACAGGGTCGCGCCCTGGCGCAGCAGCTCGAGGCAGCCGGCGGCGCGGGGATCAAGCGGGCTGCCGGGAACGGCGAAGACCTCGCGGCCCTGCTCGGCGGCCAGGCGGGCGGTGATCAATGAGCCGGAACGCATCTCGGCCTCGACCACGATGACGCCCAGGGACAGGCCGCTGATCAGCCGGTTGCGGCGGGGAAAGTCGCGGGCCTGGGCGCGGTAGCCGATCGGGCTTTCCGACAGGATGCAGCCCCTGGCGGCGATGCGCGCGTAGAGGTCGGCGTGCTCCGGCGGATAGACATCGTCGACGCCGCCGCCCAGCACGGCCGCCGCGCCGGTGGAAAGGCTGGCCTCGTGCGCCGCCGCATCGATGCCGCGCGCCAGGCCGGAGACCACGACATAACCTTGCTTGCCGAGAGCCTCGGCCAGGTTGCGGGCGAAACGCTGGCCGGCGGCCGAGGCGTTGCGCGCGCCGACGATGGCCACGCAGGGGCGTGCGAGCAGGGCGGGATCGCCCCTTGCCCAGATCAGCGGCGGCGGGCCGTCGATGGCGGCCAGATGGCGGGGAAAGGCGCTCTCGCGGTTGGTGAGCAAGGTTGCGCCCAGAGCTTCGCCGGCGGCCAGTTCGCGGTCGGCCTCCTCGATCGAAGGCGTTCTGGGCGCATGAGCGCGGCCGCCGCGGCGGGCCAGTTCCGGAAGGGCCTCGATCGCCCTGGCCGCGTCGCCGAACCGCTGGATCAGGGCCTCGAAGGTCACCGCGCCGACGTTTTCGGTGCGCGCCAGGCGCAGCCAGTCGCGGCGGCCTTCCGGCGAAAGCGTGACCTTGGTCACCCCTTCTTGGCTCCGATCCGGGGTTCCTCTCCGGACATCAGGCGGCGGATATTTTCGTGGTGGCGCAAGAAGATCAGGATGGCCATGAACAGGGCCAGAAGGATGACCGGATAGCCGCTGTGGAAAGGCCAGAAGGCCAGCAGGGGCGCGAGCGCCGCCGCCGTCAGGGCCGCCAGGGACGAATAACGCATCAGCAGCGCCATCATCAGCCAGATGGCGCAGGCGGCCAGGCCCAACGGCCAGGCGATGCCCAGCGTCACGCCCAGGAACGTCGCCACCCCCTTGCCGCCCTTGAACTTCAGCCAGACGGGGAACAGGTGGCCGGAAAAGGCCGCGCCGCCCGCCAGCGCCTCGCAGACCAGGTCGTGGGTGACGAAATGGGCGATCAGCACGGCCAGCGCGCCCTTGGCGGCGTCGGCGACCAGGGTGAACAGGGCCAGATCCTTGCGCCCGGTGCGCAGCACATTGGTCGCGCCGATATTGCCCGAGCCGACGTTGCGGATATCGCCCAGCCCGGCCACCTTCGTGGCGATCAGCCCGAACGGGATCGATCCCAGCAGATAGCCGCCGACCAGTATGGCCGCCACATTGATCCAGGACTGCATAGGCGCCTCTCCCTGGGGTGAGGTTTTGTCACGTCGCAGGCGCCGATTAAAGGCCTGCTCCGCTTGGCGGTCATCAAGACTTGGTGTACTGTCAACGTATATACAAAGTCAGGACAATGTCGCCATGGCCAAGGACGCGGTTTTCACCATGAAGCTCGAATCCGAGCTGCACGACAAGTTCATGGAAGAAGCGGCAAAAGCTCACCGGCCCGCTTCCCAGGTCGTGCGCGAACTGATGCGCGAGTTCGTCCACAAGAAGGAAGAAGAGCGCGAATACGACAAGTGGTTCCGCGCCGAGGTCGAGGAGGGGATTCGCGAGGCGAATGATCCCAATACGGTTTTCTACACGCAGGAAGAGATGGAAGGCGTCCGGCGCGAGGCCCTCATAGCCTCATTCTCAAAACCCGCGCGCGATGAAGGTTAGGTGGACAGCCAAGGCTGAATCCGAATTGTGGCAGGCGGTGCGACACATCGCATCGGACAATCAATCCGCTGCCCTTGAGATCTATGATCGGGTGATGCGCCAGACGAAATCCCTGGAAGATCACCCTTTCCGCGGCCGCCCTGGCCGACAGCCCGACACACGTGAACTGGTGATTGTTCTCACACCCTATCTGGTCGTCTATCGCGTCGGACCGGGCGGGGTGAGCATTGCGCGCGTCCTGCATGGCGCCCAGCGCTGGCCGCCGCGCCGCGCCCGCTAGCCGCCGAACACGACCCGCCCGTCAAACAGCGTCATCCTCAGCTGCCCCGTAGCCTGCGCCCGTCGAAGCCCGGCTTCTCAGAGCCGGAATCTGCAGGGCGAGGATCCCGCACGCCAGGCCGGCGAACAGGCCTGTGGCAAATCCGATCGTCAGGCTCAGGATGGCCGCGAACGCCATCAGGATCACGCCCGAAATCACGCCTCCCGCCAGGGCGCTGGCGATCACCGAGGCGACGGACCCCATGTGGCGCCGGCAAATGCCGCCCATGATCGCCCCGGTGACAAAGGCCGGGGGACCGCCAAAGGCAAAGGTCAAGCCCAGCATGGCCGCCAGTCCCTCAAGCGACATTCCGGTCCACATAGAGCTTTCGCCGTCGAGAGCGGCCAGCACGTCAACGACAACCAAAATGACCGCAAGTCCGATCAACGGACCGGCCGCCAGGTAGAAGGCGGATGTCTTCCAAAGGCTGAGGGGTGGTTTCGGCGAGGCAGTCATCTGGATCACCGGTCTGCAGGATTGTGGAGAGCCGCAGTTTG
>CAZJBC010000213.1:0-5184 GCA_964543805.1 uncultured Brevundimonas sp. | reverse complement strand
AGCGCCGGCAGATCATGCTGGTCCAGGTCGTCAAGGAAGAGCGCGGCAACAAGGGCGCGGCCCTGACCACCTATCTGTCGCTGGCCGGCCGCTACGGCGTGTTGATGCCCAACACGGCGCGCGGCGGCGGCATCAGCCGCAAGATCACCACCGCGACCGACCGCAAGCGCCTGAAGACCATCGTCCAGGGTCTGGATGTGCCGGACGGCATGGGCCTGATCATCCGCACCGCGGGGGCCAAACGCACCAAGCTCGAGATTCAGCGCGACTACGAATACCTGATCCGCGCCTGGGACGGCATTCGCGAAACGACCATGAACTCGATCGCCCCGGCCCAGATCTATGCCGAGGAGGACCTGGTCAAACGGGCGATCCGTGACATGTACGACAAGGAGATGGACGGCATCATCGTCGAGGGCGCCAAGGGATTCAAGGACGCGCGCGACTTCATGCGCCAGCTGATGCCGACGCACGCCAAGAAGATCACCCAGCACCTCGATCCGACCCCGCTGTTCGTAAAGTACAAGATCGAGGATCACCTTTCCCAGATCTACTCGCCGACTGTGCCACTCAGGTCCGGCGGCTACCTGGTCATCAATCAGACCGAGGCCCTGGTCGCCATCGACGTCAACTCGGGCCGCTCGACGCGTGAGCGAAACATCGAAACGACGGCGCTAAAGACCAATCTGGAAGCGGCCGAGGAAGCCTGCCGCCAGCTGCGCCTGCGCGACCTGGCCGGTCTGATCGTCATCGACTTCATCGACATGGACGAGTCCAAGAACAACCGCGCCGTCGAAAAGCGGCTGAAGGACGGCCTGGCCTCCGACCGCGCCCGCGTCCAGATGGGCAAGATCTCGATGTTCGGCCTGATGGAAATCTCCCGTCAGCGCCGGCGCACCGGCGTGCTGGAAGGCACGACCCACGTCTGCGAACACTGCGGCGGAACCGGGCGCGTGCGCACCGCCGAGTCCAGCGCCCTGTCGGCGCTGCGGGCCGTCGAGCTGGAAGCCGTCAAGGGCGGCGTCGGCGCGGTTACCCTGCGCGTGCCGCGTGCGGTCGGACTTTATATCCTCAACGAAAAGCGCGCCTATCTCGAGCGTCTCGATCGGGCGCACGATCTGTTCGTCACGGTGGTGATCGACGAAGCCATTGCACCGGCCGAACATGTCATCGAGCGCACCAGCCATGGCGATGGAACACCGCGCCCGCCGCGCGAGATCTATCAACTGCCCGACGAAACGCCCGAGGTCGATGACTATGTCGATGTCGAGGAAGAGGAAATCGAGGAGGAAGAAGACCTCGAGGCCGAGGAAGACGTCGAGGAAAATGAAGGCGGCGAGACTGAACGCGCCGATGATGGCGCCCGGCGTGAAGGCGGCGGTCGTCACCTTCGCCGCCGGCGCGGCAGCCGCGGACGCGATGACGAGCGCTCCGCGAGCGAAACTGACGCCGATGGCGAAGCCGAGGGCGATGAAGACGCCGACGCCGTTCCGGGCGAAAGCGAAGAGCAGGCCGCTTCGCGCCGCCGCCGCCGTCGCGGACGCCGCGGCGGGCGCCGGATGCGCGAGGATGCAGCGCCGAACGAGCCCTACGGCTGGGCCCGCATGCGGGCGCCGGACGGCGATCCCTATGTCTGGCTTGATCCCGCCGACGTGCTTCGCCCCGCCGAGGGACAACCCTCGCAGGCCCGCAACGAGCCCCGCCACGAACCGCGCCAGGAGGCCCGCCGCGAACCACGCCAGGACGCTCGTCCGGCCGCGGCGGCCACACGGTCCGATGGCGACGATGTCTGGGTCGAACTGCCGCCCAAGGAAGACCGCCCGCCCCGCTCGCGCTCGCGCCGCGGCCGCGGCCGTGACCGCGATCGCAGCCGTCCCGAGCGCCGCGACGAGGCCCCGCGCGAGGTCCCCGAATCCTTGGCGGCCGAGCAGCCCGCCATCGTTCAGGCCGCGCCTGAACCCGAGCCCGTAGCCGCCGTCGAGGCGCCTGCCGCCGAAGCCCCGCCGGCCAAGCCCAAGGCTCGCTCGCGCGCCAAGGCAAAGCCTGAGGTCGACGCTGTGGCGCCGGAAGCTGCTGCGCCTGCAACGCCTGAGCCTGCCGCCAAGCCTGCAGCGGCCAGGCCGGCGCGTGTCAAACCGGTTGTAACCGAGCCCGACCCCGCCGAAATCAGCGCCCCGCCCGCACAACCGAAACGTGGGTGGTGGCGCCGGTGAAGCTGAATCGCTAAGGTGGCCTTCAAGGGGCCTTTTGATTGCACGATCCTCAATCGTGACGACGAAGGAGCATAGAGGCATGGCAGGCCCGGGACACCGACATTTGGCGCGATGGACCGCAGGGATCGTTCGCGTGGGCATGGCGGCGCTGGTCGCCGCCCACCTCGGGTTTTCGCCCGCGGCTGCCCAGGAGAACGCACCCACCAGTCAGCCGGGCCTCATTCGCGACACCGAGATCGAGGCGATCCTCAAGGCCGACGCCGCGCCGATCTTCCGCGCCGCCGGGCTGAACCCTGACAACATTCATATCTACATCGTCGCCGACAAGGAGATGAACGCCTTCGTCGCCGGCGGCCAGAACCTGTTCATCAACACCGGACTGATCGTCCGCACCCGGACGCCCAACGAACTGATTGGCGTCATGGCCCACGAAACCGGTCACATGGCTGGCGGGCACCTGGCGCGTACGGACGAAGGCTCGCGTGCGGCTATGGCGACCCAGATCATCACCATGGGCCTGGGCATGGTGGCTGCCTTCGCCGGCAAGGATCCGAACGCGGCGGCCGCCCTGCTCTACAGCGCCGACGAATTCGCCGCCCTGCAGTTCTTCACCTTTACCCGTGTTCAGGAGGCCTCGGCCGACCAGGCCGCCGCCCGGTTCCTTGAAACCTCCGGCCAGTCTGGCAGGGGGCTGGTCGATTTCTTCAACAATTTCCTCTATGACGAGGTCAACAGCAATGCGCGGCGGGACAAGTTCTTCCAGAGCCACCCGCTCACCGCCGACCGCATCCAGGCCCTGAAGAGCCGGGTGGAGGCTGCGCCGCACTATAACACCACTGACAGTCCCGAAGCCCTGGCCCAGCACGCCGTCATGATCGCCAAACTCAAGGGCTTCATGGACTATCCGGTCATCACCTACCAAAGCTATCCGGACACCGACACGACCTACCCGGCCCGCTACGCCCGGGCCATCGCTTATTACCGGGACCTGCAGACCCCCAAGGCGCTGGATGCGATCGATGCGCTGATCAGCGAAAATCCGAACAACCCCTATTTGTGGGAGCTCAAGGGCCAGATCCTGTTTGAGTTCGGCCGCACACAGGACGCGGAACTGCCGCAACGACAGGCCTCCGGCCTGGCGCCGAACGCGCCCCTGTTGCGCATCTCGCTGGGTCAGACCCTGCTGGCCAACGCCGGCAAGTCGCCGGACAAGATCAAGGAAGCCATCGACAACCTGAAAAAGGGCGTCACGCTTGAAAAGGAAAACGGCCTGGGATGGCACCTGTTGGCTGAGGCCTACGAGCGCGACAACAATCCGGGTATGGCGCGGCTGGCCTCGGCCGAGGAAAAATTCGAGGAAGGCCAGATGATCGAGGCGCGCAGCTTCGCCGGCCGGGCCCGCGAGCTACTGACCCAGGGCACCCCGGAATACCGCCAGGCGAACGACATAATCAATGCCGCCGAAGTCACGGTGGACAGCCATCGGGGACGCAGCGGGTGAGTTTGCTTGTTACCGGCGCCCGGCGCCTGGCCGTTCCCATCGCTCTAACCGCTGTTCTGCTCGCCGGGGGCTGTCAGAAGGCCTCGGACGAGGTGTTCGACGCACGCGTGCGCGCCTATCTGCTGCGCCATCCCGAGGTTATCGAAGAAGCGGTCAACAAGCTGAACGACAACAAGGCCAAGGAAGCCGCCGCCAAGGCCCAGGACATGATCAACCGGCGGCGCGAGGATATCGACCACGATCCGCGCGATTTCGTCGCCAATCCGAACGGCAAGGTCACGGTGGCCGAGTTCTATGACTACAACTGCACCTACTGCAGAGCCGCCGCGCCGCAGATCCTCGACCTGATCCGCCGCAACCCGGATGTTCGTTTCGTCTTCAAGGAATTCCCAATCTTCGGGGGCGACTCCGATCGCGCCGCGTCTCTCGCCCTGGCGGCCAAGGCCCAGGGCAAATATCTGTCGCTTTACCAGCAGTTCTTCTCGGTCCCGGAACACCTGGACCAGCCGAAGATGGAACAGATCCTGGCCGCCTCTGGCCTCGACAAGGCAACAACCGAACACGAGGCGGTTTCCGATCCGGTCCGCAAACAGCTGACCGACACCCACGCCCTGGCAGAACAGCTGGGCATCAACGGCACGCCGACCTTTATCGTTGACGGCAAGATGCTGACCGGCGCCGATATTCCGGCCCTGACCCGGGCGATCGCAGACGCGCGGAAGAAGGCGTAGGACCAATCGAGGTTCAAACCAGTTGAAGTGCTGATCCTTCGAACCCTTCTCCCCTTGCGGGAGAAGGTGTCATGCGCAGCATGACGGATGAGGGGTCGCGCTTAACGGTGGGTTTGATGTCGTTGAAATTCGTGTCGATGGGCCGGCGCGACCCCTCATCCGGCCGCTACGCGGCCACCTTCTCCCACAAGGGGAGAAGGAAGGCTTGGACATTTGAGACAATTTTCCGGGGTTCGTTGAATTTTACGAACGGATGAATGTCGATGGGTCCTAAATCAACCCGCCCAGCGGCGAGGACGGATCGGCGTAGAGCCGCCGCGCCATGCGGCCGGCCAGATAGGCTTCCCGCCCGGCGATGACCGCGTGCTTCATTGCGCTGGCCATAAGAATCGGATCCTTCGCCCCGGCTATGGCGGTGTTCATCAGCACCGCGTCACACCCCAGCTCCATGGCGATGACCGCGTCAGACGCCGTTCCGACCCAGGCGTCGACCAGCACCGGAACGCGCGCCTGCTCGACGATCAGCCGGATGTTGACCCGATTCTGGATCCCCAGGCCCGAGCCGATGGGCGCCGCCGCCGGCATGATGGCCGCGGCGCCCGCCTCTTCCAGTTTCTTTGCGAAAACAACATCATCGGTGCAATAGACCATGACGTCAAAGCCTTCCGACACCAGCAGCTTCAGCGCCCGCAGCGTCTCTTCCATATCCGGATAAAGGTGCGGGGTGTTGGACAGCACC
>CAZJBC010000212.1:0-5187 GCA_964543805.1 uncultured Brevundimonas sp. | reverse complement strand
CGCCGAAGTTGCCGCCGCCGCCGCCACCACCGCCGCCACGACGTCCGCCGCCTTGCGGCGCGTCAAAGATGTTGCGGACCGTGCCGTCAGCGCTGGTCTGATCCCCGCCCTTTTGGCCGGCCGGGCAGGCGCCTAGATAGGCGCCGGTGGTGTGGGTGGTGGTGGTCGTATCGCCGTTCTGGCCGCCCTTGGAGGTGCGAACGCTGGTCAGGCTGTAGCGCTTGTCCAGGTCGCCGGTCAGGGTGATGCGGCTGGTCTGCTGCACGCTGTTTCCGTTGAAGCTGTTGGTGCAGGCGCTGACCGAATTGTAGCCGTTGGCGGTCTTGGCGACCTTGGGCTCGCAGCCCGGCGCAGGCGCCGCGCCGCCGCGCCCGCCGGTCGACAGGACGCCGCGTTGTTTCTCGCTGTCAGCCGTTACGCACAGCTTGACCGGACCTTGCGGGCCACGGCCGGGGCCGCCCGGACCGCCAGGGCCGCCGGGACCGCCAGGGCCGCCAGCGCCGCGTTGTCCGCCGCCGGCATTCGCGCCGCCGGCCGCAGCATTTCCGCCGCCGCGTTGACCGCCGCCATTGGCGCCGGCCGGAGCCCCGCCGGCCGGAGCGCCGCCGCCGGGCGCGCCGCCCGCTGCGCCGCCGCCGCGATTGCCGCCAGCGCCATTCGGGCCGCCGCGGTTGCCGCCGGTCGTCGTCGTTGTTGTGGTAATTTGCCACAGGCCGGCCTTGCGCGCCGGCATCTGGTCGGCCGTGATCGGCGTGCCATCAAGCTTGGGCAGCGGCGGCGGCGGCAGGGGCGGGCCGACCGGAACGGCGCCGGTGTCCTCGCCCGCCAGGAGCGGCGGGGCCGACTTCCAGTTCTGCAGGCCCATCTGCTGGGCGTCATCTTTCTTGCAGGCGGCCAGACTGAGGGCGCACATCAGGGCGAGTGCGATAGACTTACGCATGAACCGGTCTCCGGATCGGATGTTAAAGACTTTGCCGGCCAGCGTTGGACCGGCCATTGGTGGGACCGTCTAGCAGACTCTTGTTCGCTAACATGCCTGAATTGGGGCGAGATTGTGTTTGAAGACAACATGCTGAAACAAAGGTTCGAATGGACCGAAAACGGGCTTGTCGCCTTTGCGACCTATCGGGTCCATCCGGGCCATGTGGTCATACCCCACGTCGAGGCTCCCATTGCCTTGCGGGGCACGGGCGCGGCGGGCCGATTGATGGAGGCGATCGTGGCGCACGCACGCGCCTCTGAGATCAAGATTATGCCGACCTGCCCCTATGCCGTGGCATGGTTCAAACGCCATCCGGCAGCCGGCGACGTACTGCTCTAACCGCCTATTTCAGGCGGGGCATGGGAATCCGCGCCATGATCGAAGAGATGTTCTCGATCTTGGCGTAGAGTTCTTCGGCCATGCGCGACGACTGTTCGCGAATCCCGGCGGGATAGGCTTCACCGCCGCTCGCGATTTCCTCGGACTGAATCGCCAGCAGCTTCATCGCTTTGGTCAGCTCGTCGATCTGTTCGCGGGCGAGCAGACGCGCTTCGTTCTGAAGGCGGCGAATACGCTGGGACGGGGTCTCTGGCTTGCGGTCGAGCTGATAAATCTCGTCGGAAACCACGCTAAGCTTCGTACTGGAACTTTTGGCGGCCATGACAGCTAGCTCCTCCTCGAAGGAGATAAATCCTGTAAGCCGATTCGTGTTCCGGCGCTGATCGATGTTAAGATTTGTGGCGCAAAATTGTCACAGGACACGGCCTACGCGTCTATTTCCCGCCCTTCATGCCAGAGCTGTCCAGAACGCCCTGCGGCGTCTCCACGCCGCCGCCCTGCAGATTGGCCGGACAGGTGTCCCCCAGCCACTTGGCGTTGACGCTGAAGCTCTGCGAGCCATTGAGTTCGGCGGGCGTTGCACCGGATATGGCAACCTGCAGATCCAGCGAATAGGCTGAGTTCGGATCGCCCCGCATCGTGCCGGTCATCTTGCTGGTTCCGCCCTGGCCGACCGCGCAGGTGGCATCCATGGCCCAGGAACCGTCGGGTTGCGGGGTCAGATGAGATTCCGAACACTTGGAGCCGCCGGGAACTCCGACGACGCCGGTCGAAACAGCGCAGGTGCGATAGGTTTGGGCCGGTGTTCCGCCCATCGCCATGGAGTACTCCCACAGGCCGGCCTTGACATGTGGCCCGGCAGCCGCCGGGGCGGCGGGTTTCGTCGCGGGCTTGTCCTCTTTGGCGTTGCAGGCCGCCAGAGCGAGGAACACGCCGGTTGCGGTCAGACCGCGCAAGAGCCGTTTCATGTCGTTGATCTCCCCTTCGGCCGCTCCCACGATCGGGCCGTATTTCTACTGACGCCAAGAGGCCCGATTCCCTCCGTCTTCGCCATCAAAAACCGGGTGATTCTTACGGATTCAGCCCCTGCCCAGCGCAGATGACATTGCGTGCGGTCGCATTTGGGATGATGTTTGCCTCTGAAGGCGCGCCGCGTCTGTGACCGCCGCCGGGCCAGGGAACGGGTGAATGAAGAGTCTTCTTTGGCCCATCGCCGCCGCCGCCGTCGCCCTGGCTTTCGCCACCAGCGCCGCGGCCGCTGGACAGATGACGTTCAAACTGGCCTCCAGCGGCGGGACCTGCCCCGACTGCCGCTGGATCGCGGCTGAAGGCGAGATCGTCGACAAGTCGCCCGATAATCTGGCGAAGTTTCTCAAGGGCAAGGACTTCGCCCAGGGCCTGGTGGTGCGTTTCAACTCCGGCGGCGGCGATCTGGCCGCCTCGATGGAACTGGGCCGCCTGATCCGCGAGCGCGGCTTGCGCACGGCGGTGTCGAAAACAGAATTTCTGCCGAAGAACCCCAAGGACCGTCTGACCGCCCGCTGGAAGAAGGGCGTCTGCGCCTCGGCCTGCACCTACGCCTTCCTGGGCGGGGTGGAGCGCAGCATCGAGGAAAACTCGCGCCTGGGCGTCCACCAGTTCTATTCCGAGGCCCCGCGCGGGCGCGGATCCTTCGCCGTGGCCCAGAGCGCCATCAATGACCTGGGCGTCTATATGTCGGACATGGGGGTCAGCGGGAACCTGATCCTGGCGGCGGCCGCCACCGCGCCGGTCAATATGCACTGGCTGAGCCGAGAGGAGCTCGAATCCTATCGCGCCGTGACTGATGTGCGCTCGCCCAAGGAGGCCGACTGGGCCTTCGCCCAGGCGCAGGGCGGCCTGTCGCTGGTCAGCCACCAGATCCAGAAGGACGGCTCGATCACCGACTATCGCGTTTCCTGTTCCGCCGCGGGGCCCGCGTCCCGCCAGGGCGCGCCGCATATTCACCTGACGGCCAGCAGTGAATTGAAATCGATTCCAGCGGACAAGCTGGCCAATGTCGGCAAGTCCCTGCACGGCGCCAAACTGCATCCGAACGGCGCCGCCGGGGCCATCAGCCTGGCCGGGATCGAGGTAAAACGGGACACCCTGCAGATCACCGGCGACCTGGACCGGACGGCGTTTGAACGGATGATCGGAGACTCCAAGGCTGAGCTCTATGTGGATCTGGATGTCGCGGCCGACTACGCCAACTATGTGGGCGGCGCCTCGCACCGGTTTCCCGTGAAGAACCTGGGCGAAGCCATGCCCCTGTTGCTGCGGAACTGCGCCTGATGCCGCGCAGATCTGCGCTTGGCGGGGCCCTGGCCGCCGCGGCCGCGCTGCTGGCCGGGTGCGCGGCGATGACAGGCGGCGCGCCGGACTATTCGGCGCCAGGCGCGTTCAGTGTGGTCTCCAGGGCGGAAGGCCCGGATTGTACAGTGTTCAGGCCCGAACAGATGGGCGGCAAGAAGCATCCGGTCATCCTGTGGGGCAATGGCACGGTCTCCAAGGTCCCGGCCTACACGCCCATGCTCAGCCACTGGGCCAGTCAGGGCTTTGTGGTGGCGGCGGCCAATACCAACAGCGCCGGCTCCGGCGCCCCAATCCTGGCCTGCCTGGACTATCTGACCCAGGAGAACGCCAGGGCCGGCAGCGTGTTTCAGGGCCGGCTCGATCTGACGAAGATAGGCGTGTCCGGCCATTCCCAGGGCGGCGGCGGGACAATCATGGCCGGGCGCGATCCCAGGATCACCGCAACGGCGCCCATCGAGGCCTATACTCTGGGGCTGGGCTATCAGAAGGGCGCCGAAGGAAGGCAGCACGGCCCCATGCTGCTGCTGTCTGGCGGCAAGGACACCACGGCGATACCCGAGCGCAATCAAAAGCCGGTGTTCGACGCGGCCAATGTCCCCGTGTTCTGGGCGACGCTGAAGGACGCCACCCACGCGGTTCCGGCCAGCGGCGATTCCGGTCTGTTTCGCGTCGCGACCACAGCGTGGTTCCGCTGGAAGCTGATGGGCGACGAGACGGCCGGCCGCTGGTTCAAGGGCGCCGATTGCGATCTGTGCAAGTCGTCGGACTGGACAGTCCAGCGTCGCGGCGGGGGCTGATGCGGCGGCGCGTTATTGGCGTGTCCGGACTGATCGTCTGCCTCATGCTGGGCGCCGCCGCGGCGCGCCCGGGGCCGTCCTTCGAAAGGGTTTACCCTCTGAAGGCGTCCGAAGGCGTCTTTGCCTATTCCCGTATTTCGCCGGACGGCCGCACCCTGGCCTATGCCTCGGAAATGCCCGACCCCGTTCACAAGGGAGACGTAACCCAGACCGTCACCGTCGTTGATCTGGCTTCGCGGCGGACGCTGTTCAAAGAGCCGGGGATCGACGCCTATTGGTCCTTGGATAGCCAGCGCATCATCTATTCCAGCTATTCGGCCCACGACGTCAGCATCTGGCATCGCGACTCCGGCGCGATTTCGCGAGGCGTCGCGCCGCCGGCCCTGGGCGACTATTACAGCTGGGCGGTCGCCGGCGGCCGGCAGATGATCCTGACCATCGACAGCAACTACTACTATCTGGACGGAGACAAGGCGGTGACGCCCTATTTCCGCATAAGCGCCTGTCCGGACATCGGCGTGGGCGAACGGCCCCTGGCGTCGAAGGACGGTCAGCGGGCGACGACTTTCGTTCGCGGCGCAATTATCGTTCGCGACGTGGCCGACTGCGACAATATTCTCGACACCGGCATCGAAGGCGCCAAAGCCGATTTCTCATACGATAACCGTTACAGAGCTTTCCCCTACGCCAAGTCGTCCGGTCTGGGATCGCTGATCGAGGTCGTCGATCTTCAAA
>CAZJBC010000211.1:0-5199 GCA_964543805.1 uncultured Brevundimonas sp. | reverse complement strand
AGACCACGACCAGCAGCATCGCGAGGAACTCGGCGCCCAGCAGCACGAACAGGCCGGCGGCCGAGAAGAAGGCGGTGATCAGGAACAGCACCGAGTGCACGGGATTGCGCGCCGCGACGACGGCGAGCGCCGAGACCACGGTGATTATCGCCAGAAAGTAGAAGGCGAACGTCAGCATCCCTTAACCCAATTCCCCTTGGCGACTCGCGCCCTTCGTTTAGGCCTTGGCAAAGATCGCTTCCAGCCGCCCGAACCAAATAATATCGTTTGCATCGCCATCATCTGGATTAGTCCTGCAACGGCTTCATTTCCGAACCGTGAGCCTTTGGCGATCGGAAAAATTCGTGAATCTGGTTGCAGGTCTGGACCTCGAGATTTCCGACGATGAGGCCCTCTTCGGCGTCCGGAAACATAACAAACGCATAAGGCTGCGTGTACCTCCAGTGAGCATTTCCCCCGCGCTCATAATCAACGATCCACCCACCCGTGACTTTGTAAGCCGAATTCAGTCTGGCGAACGGCGCACCGGAATACAGCATCAGATCAGAATCATTGAATGGCTGCCCAGCATCAGCGAAACGAACCTTGCCGCCCCGTGTCATATCCAGACGGATTAAGTCCGGTAACTCAGCCATGGTGGTGACAGTCTGTTCCACCTTTTCGCCGCAAAAGACCCCCTCCTGGAGTTCTGCCACCGTCGGGCGGGCATCGGGTGTCGATGCACATCCCGTAGCCAACGAAGAGATCACAAGAATACTTTTCAATGGCCAATTCACCCCGACACCTTCACCTGTACGGTGCGTCAAGTTCGAGGTTCCGGGCGATTTCTCGCTCCCAGCGGTCGCCGTTCGCCAGCAGCCGCGCCTTGTCGTAGTAAAGTTCTTCCCGCGTCTCGACCGCGAACTCGATGTTCGGACCCTCGACGATGGCGTCCACCGGGCAGGCCTCCTGGCACAGGCCACAGTAGATGCATTTGACCATGTCGATGTCGTAGCGGGTCGTGCGGCGCGAACCGTCTTCGCGCGGCTCGGCCTCGATGGTGATGGCCTGGGCCGGACAGATCGCCTCGCATAGCTTGCAGGCGATGCAGCGTTCCTCGCCGTTCGGATAGCGGCGCAGGGCGTGCTCGCCCCGGAAGCGCGGACTCTGCGGGTTGCGCTCGTTCGGATAGAGCACGGTCTTCTTTGGCCGCAGCATATGCTTCATGGCCAGGCCGAAGGCGCCGCCGAAATCCAGCAGCGCGGCCCCGGTCACGGCCTGGATGACGCGCTCCATCATGACCGTTTGCCTCCGAAGTCACAGGTATAGTCGCTCATTCTTTCCCCGTTCCCGACTGGCCCGCCGGTCTTGCGCAGCACGGCGGGATGGCCGCCGCACAGGGCCTGCATCCGCTCCTGATTGGCGGCGATTTTCGCCCAGTCCGGTCCGCTCGCCTGGGGCACGTTCGCCACATCCGCCGGTATCTCGGCGCAGGCGCCAAGCAGCAGGGCGGCCGCGACGGGGGCGGCGACTTGCGGGCGAAGGTGGGTCCTCATGCGGCGCCTCCCATGAACACCCGCCAGGCCGAGACCAGGATGACGGCCCCCAGGCTCATCGGCAGGAACACCTTCCAGCCCAGCCGCATCAGCTGGTCATAGCGGTAACGGGGCACGATGGCCTTGGCCATGGCGACCAGGAAGAACATGATCCCGATCTTCACGACCATGACCAGGACGTCGAAGATATCGAGGGTGTTGACCGTGAGCGGATTGCCGAGAACCCGCCAGGTCCACACCGGGAACCAGTGCGGATTGACCGGGAAGCCAGGGTTCCAGCCGCCGAAGAACATCAGGCTGATCAGGGCGCACATCAGGACGATGTTGGAATACTCGGCCAGCATGAACAGCAGAAAACCGGTAGAGGAATATTCGACCTGATAGCCTGCGACGATCTCGCTTTCGGCTTCCGGCAGGTCGAAGGGCGGACGGTTGGTCTCGGCCAGGAACGAGATGAAGAACACCACGCTCATCGGCAGCATGACCGCGGCAAGGGCCAGGTTCTTCAGCCCGCCGCCGCCGCCCAGGAAGTTCCAGTCCCAGATCCAGCCGGACTGACGCGTGACGATCTCGCTGAGGTTCATCGAGCCGGCCAGCAGGATGACCGTGACAATTACGAAGCCGATGGAGACCTCGTAACTGACCATCTGCGCGGCCGAGCGCAGGGCGCCCAGGAACGGATATTTCGAGTTGGACGCCCAGCCGCCCATGATGATGCCGTAGACGCCGAGCGACGAGACCGCGAACAGGTAGAGCACGCCCACATTGACGTTGGAAACCGCCAGGCCCGGCGCGAACGGGATCACCGCCCAGGCGCCCAGGGCCAGCATGGTGCTGATCAGCGGCGCGATCAGGAACACCGCCTTGTCGGCGCTGGACGGGACAATGAACTCCTTGAGCAGGAACTTGATCATGTCGGCGAAGGTCTGTAGCAGGCCAAACGGGCCAACCACATTGGGGCCCTTGCGCATCTGCACGCCGGCCCAGATCTTGCGGTCGGCCCAGATCAGCAAAGCCAGGCTGAGCAACACGCACAGCAGCACCGACAGGATGTGCCCCAGGGTGGCCAGCGTCCAGCCGAGCGGTGTGGTCCAGTCCATCCCCTACTCCGCCGCCATCAGTTTGGCGCCCGACTTCAGAGCCGACAGTTCCGACATGGTCACGCTGGCCCGCGCGATCGGATTAGTCATGTAGAAATCGGTGATGCGGCTCTTCATCGGGCCGGCGGCGGGCGCCGCCTTGCTGGCGAAGGACGGCTTGAAATCCGCCTTGCCGGGCGCAAAGCCCTGGCCGGCGAACACCGGGTGGTCGGCGTAGAGCGCCTCGCGCAGCTGGTCGTGGGTGTTGTAGGGCAAGGTCACACCCAGTCGGTCAGACAGAGCCCGCAGGATCGCCCAGTCCTCTTTCGCTTCGCCCTTGGGATAAACCGCCCGGTCGGCGCGCTGCACGCGGCCTTCGGTGTTGACGTAGAGCCCGTTCTTTTCTGTCCAGGCGGCGCTGGGCAGGATCACGTCAGCGCGGTGCGCGCCTGCGTCGCCATGGGTGCCCATATAGACGACGAAGGCTTTGGATTTTGACAGGTCGATTTCGTCCGCGCCCATCAGGAACAGTACGTCGGCGCCGCCTTTTGCCACGAGTTCCGCGGCGGGCTTGCCGCCTTCGCGTGGGATGAAGCCCAGATCCAGTCCGCCGATCCGGCTGGCTGCCGTGTGCAGCACATTCCAGCTGGCGCCAACCGAGGCTGCCAGTTTCGCCGCCGCCGCCAGAACCGCAACGCCGTCCGCCCGGGCGAAGGCCCCGGCGCCGACGATAACCATCGGCTTTTTGGCAGCTTTAAAAACTTCGGAGAAGCCCTTCTTTGC
This sequence comes from uncultured Brevundimonas sp., assembly GCA_964543805.1. Lineage (GTDB taxonomy): Bacteria > Pseudomonadota > Alphaproteobacteria > Caulobacterales > Caulobacteraceae > UBA5005. The sequence continues at coordinate 1,802 of CAZJBC010000211.1, read as the reverse complement.
CTTGGATAAACCGGCGATCTCGCCGGCGTCCTCGCCCAGATATTCGCACGGATATGTCAGGTCGGCTTCGGCGCCGATCAGGGCGACCGCCGCACCGCGCGAGACCCAGGCCCGGCGGATGCGGGCGTTGAGCACCGGCGCCTCCAGCCGCGGATTGGTCCCGATCAGCAGGATCGCGTCCGCCTCATCGATGCCGGCGATTGTGGCGTTGAACAGATAGTCCCCGCGCGCGCCCCCGCCCAACTGAGCGCCGTCCTGTCGGCAGTCCAGGCTCTGCACGCCCAGCTTGCCGCGGAACAGGTCCAGAGCCGCCTTCATGGATTCAGCGTCCTGCAAATCGCCGGCGATGACGCCGATGCGGTCCGGCTTGGCGGCCGACAGCTTCGAGGCGACCAGCGCCAGGGCTTCGTCCCAGGTCGCCGGTTTCAGTTTGCCCTTGTCGTCGCGGATATAGGGCTTGTCGAGGCGCTGACGCAGCAAACCATCGCAGGCGTAGCGCGCCTTGTCGTCCAGCCATTCCTCATTGATGTCTTCGGCGGTGCGCGGCAGAACCCGCATCACCTCACTGCCGCGCGCATCGATCCGGGTCGCCGAGCCCAGGGCGTCCATCACGTCGATGCTCTCGGTGCGTTTAAGCTCCCAGGGCCGGTAGTTGAAGGCCCACGGTTTGTGAGTCAGGGCGCCGACAGGGCACAGGTCGTTGACATTGCCCGACAGCTCTGAGGCGCAGGCGCTCTCCAGATAGGTGGTGATCTCGACGTCTTCGCCACGAGAAATCAGGCCGATTTCCGGCACGCCGGCGACCTCGGTGATGAAGCGCACGCAGCGGGTGCACTGGATGCAGCGGTTCATCACGGTCTTGATGACCGGGCCCATATATTTGTCTTCGACGGCGCGCTTGTTTTCCTCAAAGCGCGTCTCATCGCGGCCATAGCCCATGGCCTGGTCCTGCAGGTCGCACTCGCCGCCCTGGTCGCAGATCGGACAGTCCAGCGGGTGGTTGATCAGCAGGAATTCCATCACGCCCTTGCGGGCCTTCTGGACCATGGGCGTGTCGGTAAAGATCTCCTGGCCCTCGGCGGCCGGCAGGGCGCAGGACGCCTGCGGCTTGGGGGGGCCGGGCTTTACCTCGACCAGGCACATGCGGCAGTTGCCGGCGATGGACAGGCGCTCGTGGTAGCAAAAGCGCGGGATTTCCTCGCCCGCCATCTCAGCGACCTGCAAGACCGTCATCCCAGCCTCGAACTCGATTTCTTTGCCGTTGACCTTGGCGATGGGCATCGGCCTACTCCGCCGCAACCAGGGTCACGCCCTGAACATGAGGTTTGCCGGTGCGGTAGCTGGTGATCCGATCTTCCACCTCGTGACGGAAGTGGCGGAACAGGCCCTGGATCGGCCAGGCGGCCGCGTCGCCGAGGGCGCAGATGGTGTGGCCTTCAACCTGGGTGGTGACGTCGAGCAGAGTGTCGATCTCGCTCATCTCGGCCTCGCCCGTGGCCATGCGCTCCATCACCCGCCACATCCAGCCGGTGCCTTCGCGGCAGGGCGTGCACTGGCCGCAGCTCTCATGCTTGTAGAAATAGGCCAGGCGCGCGATGGCGCGGACAAGGTCCGTGGACTTGTCCATGACGATGACAGCGGCGGTGCCGAGGCCCGATTTCAGATTGCGCAGGGCGTCGAAATCCATAGGCAGGTCTTCGCACTGCTCGGCCGGGATCATCGGAACGGACGAGCCGCCCGGGATCACAGCTTTCAGATTGCCCCAGCCGCCCCGGATGCCGCCGCAGTGATCCTCGATCAGC
>CAZJBC010000210.1:0-5286 GCA_964543805.1 uncultured Brevundimonas sp. | reverse complement strand
CCGGTGCTGATCGGCGAGCCCGGCGTCGGCAAGACCGCCATCGTCGAAGGCCTGGCCCTGCGAATGGTCAACGGCGACGTGCCTGAATCCCTGAAAGACAAACAGCTTCTGTCGCTGGATATGGGATCCCTGATCGCCGGCGCGAAATACCGCGGCGAGTTCGAAGAGCGCCTGAAGGCTGTGATCAACGAGGTCACCGCCGCCGAGGGCCAGATCGTTCTGTTCATCGACGAAATGCACACCCTGGTGGGCGCCGGCAAGGCGGACGGGGCGATGGACGCCTCCAACCTTCTGAAGCCCGCCCTGGCGCGCGGCGAACTGCACTGCGTCGGCGCCACGACCCTGGATGAATACCGCAAGCACATCGAAAAGGACGCCGCTCTCGCCCGCCGCTTCCAGCCGGTGTTCGTCGGCGAGCCGTCGGTGGAAGACACCGTCTCGATTCTGCGCGGCCTGAAGGAAAAGTACGAAGTCCACCACGGCGTGCGCATTTCCGACGCCGCCATCGTGGCCGCCGCGACCCTGTCGAACCGCTACATCACCGACCGCTTCCTTCCCGACAAGGCTATCGACCTGATCGACGAGGCCTCGTCGCGCGTGCGGATGGCGGTGGATTCCAAGCCCGAAGAGCTGGACGAGATCGACCGGCGCCTGGTGCAGCTGAAGATCGAACGCGAGGCCCTGCGCAAGGAAAAGGACGAGGCCTCGAAACAGCGCCTTGAAAAGCTGGAAGCCGAAATTTCCGAGCTGGAGCCGCAGTCAGCGGAAATGTCCGCCCGCTGGAAGGCGGAAAAGGAAAAGCTGGGCAGCGCCGCCCAGGCCCGCGAGGCGCTGGAGCGCCTGCGCGCCGAACTGGCTGACGCCCAGCGGCGCGGTGATTTCGCCAGAGCCGGCCAGATCCAGTACGGCGAGATCCCCGGCCTGGAAAAACGCCTGGCCGAGGCCGACGCGGTGGGCGCCGACGCCATGACGCCGGAAGTCGTCGACGCCGAACAGATCGCTTCGGTCGTCTCGCGCTGGACCGGCGTGCCGGTGGAAAAGATGCTGGAAGGCGAGCGCGAAAAGCTGCTGGCCATGGAAGGCGCCCTGCGCGGCCGCGTGGTCGGCCAGGAAGAAGCCCTGGTCGCCGTCTCCGACGCCGTGCGCCGCGCCCGCGCCGGGCTGCAGGACCCCAACCGGCCGATCGGCTCATTCCTGTTCCTGGGCCCTACGGGGGTGGGCAAGACCGAACTGACCAAGGCCCTGGCTGAATTCCTGTTCGATGACGAGCAAGCCATTACCCGCATCGACATGTCGGAATATATGGAAAAGCATGCGGTCAGCCGGCTGATCGGCGCGCCTCCAGGGTATGTCGGCTATGACGAAGGCGGCGGCCTGACCGAGGCCGTGCGGCGACGGCCCTATCAGGTCGTGCTGTTCGACGAGGTGGAAAAGGCCCACCCGGATGTCTTCAATGTCCTGCTCCAGGTCTTGGACGATGGACGCCTGACTGACGGTCAGGGCCGCACGGTCGACTTCCGCAACACGCTGATCATCATGACCTCCAACCTGGGCTCGGAATATCTCGCCGCCCAGGAAGAGGGCGAGGATGTCGAGGGCGTCCGCCCCCTGGTCATGGACGCGGTGCGCCGGCACTTCCGGCCCGAATTTCTCAACCGTATCGACGAGATCATCCTGTTCAAGCGGCTTGGCCGCGGTGCGATGGATTCCATCGTCAAGATTCAGCTGGCCCGCGTCGAAAAGCTGCTGGAAGGCCGCCGCATGGCCATCGCCCTGGATGGGGCGGCGACCCACTGGCTGGCTGAACGCGGCTACGATCCGGTCTATGGCGCCCGGCCGCTGAAGCGGGTGATTCAGAAAGAACTGGTCGACCCCATCGCCAAAAAGCTGTTGGCCGGCGACCTGGCCGACGGCAGCGTCATCGAGGTGTCGGCCGGAGACGATGGGCTGATCATCGGGAAAGCGCGCGTACACTAAGCGTGAAGCTGCGCGGACGGCGCCTCCGCCCGCGCAGCTCCGATCCGTACGCCGTCCTTGAACGGACCAGGCGAGCGTGGTGGCAATCAGTTTCGCTGGTTTATCCCCAGTTCGGACGATCGGACCGGCTCTGGTCTTAGGGACCGGGCGCGCCGCGTTGCCGGACAACCGGGACGGCTTGTTCAATAACGGTCGACCAGCCATGATTGTCTGTGAGAGCATCTGCCGATTGTCGGCCACCGCAAATTCGTCATCCTCGCGCTTGTCGCGAGGACCCATATGTCCGAAACTCGCAGGTATGGTCACATGGGGTGGCATCATCGCGGTCTATATCGTCGCTAGTGGCAAGCACGGGACGATTTACATCGGTGTGACCAGCAATCTCGCGCATCGAGCCCGGGAGCACCGAGAGGGTGTGATCCCAGGATTCAGCAAGCGGTACGGCTGCAAGCGTTTGGCTTGGTATCAAACCTTTGAATCCATGAGCGCCGCCATTCAGCGCGAAAAGACGTTCAAGCACTGGATCCGCGACTGGAAAACAAACCTGATAGGGCGGGACAATCCGAATTGGGACGACCTCTACGGTAACTGGATGTAATGCGCTTTGCGCACGTTCCGATCGTGATTATGGGTCCTCGCGACAAGCGCGAGGATGACGAATTTAGTTGGAACTGGTGGTGGCATGTCAGACGTGACGATTGAAGACAGGCGGGTGGCGCGCACGCGGGCGGCGCTGCATCAGGCCTTCATGGATCTGGTCGCCGAGCGCGACTACGACGACATTACGATCGCTGACGTGATCACGCGAGCCGATGTCGGCCGCTCGACCTTCTACCAGCACTATTCCAACAAGGACGAGATCCTGCGGGCGGTCATGGCTGGTGGGTTTGCGGCCCTGGCCGACACGGTCAATGACGGTCCGCACCTGCAATATCTGGAGGAGTGGCTGCAAATCTTCTGGAACAACCGGCGGGCAGGTCGCGTGCTTTTGTCGGGACAACCCCGGGCGCCGATTTCCCGGCAGCTGGCCGAGATGGTGGAAGAGCGTCTGGACCGGATCGCGGCCCTGGCGCCGCGCCGGCCGCCCGCGCCGCTGCGCCTGGTTTCATCGATGATCGCCGAGAGCCAGCTTGGGCTCATCCAGGCCTGGATTGCCGCCCAGACCGCGGCCACGCCTGCCGCGCTTGCCGAAACCCTGCGCCTTGCGGCGCAGGGTCTGACGTCGGCGATGTTCGGCGCTACGGCGTAGTTAGCGGGCTACTGGGCCTCGAACCCGACCTGACAGAAGCGGTGAGCGCCGCCCCTGGCCATATAGGTGTCGTTCCGGCGGTTGTAGCTCTTGAACTTGGCCGCACAGGCGTCCTGGTGTTCCTTCCATTCCTCGGACGTGCCCTGCCAGTTGGAAGGCATATAGCCGTATTCCGGAACCCGGGCCGAAATCGGCTCGCCGGTCGGCGTAGTCGCATAGGCCTGGGCGGCGGCGTTGGCGTCAGCCTTGGCTATGCCGTGGCCGCGAAGGTAGGCGTAAGAATCGTCCCGCGGCCAGACCACGGATCCGGACGGATGGATCTGGCCTGACGTGTCGGCGACGCCAATTTGAGCTGAGGCGGCGCCGGCGCCGGAAAGGACGGCGGTGGCCAGGGCGGCGATGAGATAGTTGCGCATGGTCTCTAACTCCTTTGAGAACGCGATGTCAGACAAACGCGCGCCGGCTGGGAGAGTTCGAACCTTTGCCTTGGGATCAGGCGTTCACGTCGACGACCACGCGGCCTCGCACCTGGCCGGCGATGATCGCATCACCCAAGCCGATGACTTCCGAAAGCGTGGCCCGCTCGGTCAGGGCGTCGAGGACGCCAAGGTCCAGATCCGTGGCCAGACGCGCCCAGGCCTGCTTGCGGTCGGCGATCGGGCGTATGACGGAATCAACGCCGGCCAGGGTCACATTCCGCAGGATGAAAGGCGCCACAGACGCGGGCAGGTCCATGCCCTGCGCCAGACCACAGGCGGCGACGCAGCCGCCGTATTTCGTTTGCGCCAGCACATTGGCCAGGGTGTGGCTGCCCACAGCGTCGACGCCGCCGGCCCAACGCTCCTTGCCCAGCGGCCGGCCGGGCGAGGACAGTTCGGTCCGGTCGATCACTTCGGCGGCGCCCAGCCGTTTCAGATACTCGCCTTCGCTGTCGGCGCGGCCCGTGGAGGCGATGACGCGGTAGCCCAGCTTCGCCAGGATCGCGATGGCCACCGAGCCGACGCCGCCGGCCGCGCCGGTGACGATGATGTCGCCGCGGTTGGGCGTGATCCCGTTCTTTTCCAGCGCCATCACGCACAACATGGCGGTGTAGCCCGCGGTGCCGATGGCCATGGCCCGGACGTTGTCGATCGCATCCGGCGCCTTGATCAGCCAGTCGCCCTTGACCCGCGCCAGTTGCGAAAACCCGCCGTTCCAGGTCTCGCCGACGCCAAAGCCGTTGAGGATCACCCGGTCGCCCGGCGCGAAGGCCGGGTGGCTGGACGCCTCCACATGGCCTGCGAAATCGATGCCCGGGATCAGCGGCCAGACCCGCACCACCGGCGCCTTGCCGGTCAGGGCCAGGCCGTCCTTGTAGTTCAGGGTGGAATAGTCGACCCGCACGGTGACATCGCCGTCCATCAGATCGGCGGGGGTCAGCGAAACCAGCTCGGCGATCTGGCCGTTCTCGGTCTTGGACAGGCGGATCGCGCGGAAAGTGTCGGGCATGAGGGTAGCTCCGTGGAGGAATTGCCGCACTCAAAGAGCGTTTGTACGCCCAAGACAAGACTCCGTCTTTGCGACTTCGCATTCCGGGTCTAGGGTCGGCGGCAGAGTAGGGGCAAAAGAGTATGGCTGACGACACGCCACAGGATCTTATGCGCTATGACGCCATGGCCCAGGACGCCCTGCGCGGCGTGGTCAAGGCGGCGTTGAAGCGCGCGGCCGCGCCGGGGGGACTGCCCGGGGCGCACCACTTCTACATCACCTTCAAGACCGAGGCGCCGGGCGTCTCGGGCCCGCCTGACATTCTCGGCAAATATCCGGACGAAATGACCATCGTCCTGCAGCACCAGTACTGGGACCTGGCGCCGGGCGAGACCTTCTTCACGGTCACCCTGAAATTCGGCGGCGAGCCAAAAAAGCTGTCGATCCCCTACGCAGCCGTCACCCGCTTCTACGATCCGTCGGTGCAGATCCTGCTGCAGTTCGAGGCGCCGGCCATCGAGGCGGAAAAGAATCCCGCAAAACGTCCGCGCGCTGCGCCCGCGCCCGCATACGCGGCCGCCGACAACGAGCCC
>CAZJBC010000209.1:0-5296 GCA_964543805.1 uncultured Brevundimonas sp. | reverse complement strand
TAAGATACAAACTAAACCTACACCAAGCTCAACCTAAATAACAACTCAAACCAACTTGTCACCGCCGCCGCGGCCCAGGCTGCGCCGCTGACGGTGCCGGTCGACCAGACTCGCCGCCTGGCCATCGCCGGCAGCGCCGCCAATATCGCCGTGGGCAACAAGGATATCGCCGACGTCAAGGCGATCGACAGCCGGACCCTGATGGTCATCGGCAAGAAGCCTGGCATCACCAATGTGGTGGTCTTCGACGCCCAGGGCCGCACGCTCTACGACGAGGAAATCCAGGTCGCGCCTGCGCCCGGCGCGGTGGTCACCGTTTATCGCGGCTCCAAGCCGTCGGACTATGCCTGCTCGCCCTATTGCCAAACCGTCCAGCCGGGTGGCCTGGAGGGCGCCCTGGCGTCGCTGATGGACCTGTCCGCCAAGAACCAGCCGCCCGCCTCCGTCGCCTCCACTGCCGCCTCACCGGCCGCGCCGCCGGTTTCGACGCCAACCTCCGTGCCGGTGACCATGCCGCGCTAGACCAGGGTTTACGCGCGATTCATCGCACCCCTTAAGGCTCGATTAGCAACGAGGCGTTACAAAGGCCGCATGGCCTGCGCCCCGTCATCCCCCAAAAAGCGCCCGCTGGCGCTGCGGTTCTTCCGCAGCGATCGCGGCGCGACGGCGGTCGAGTTCGCGATTGTGGCCGCCCCGTTCATGGCCCTGCTGTTGGGTATCGTCGACCTGGCCCTGGCCTATACCGCCTCAATCGCGCTGGACAACGCCACCCAGAACGCCGCGCGCCAGATCCGCACCGGCCAGTTGATCGCACCGGCCGGCGCTACCGCCCAGGAAACCAGCCGCCAGGCGTTCCGCGACCAGATCTGCGCGGGCATGGGATTCATGTCCAGCGACTGCGCCTCCAAGCTGACCGTCGACGTGCGCACGGTGACCGACTTTTCCAGCATCGCGCTGAACAGCCCCATCCAGAACGGCGCGTTCAACCCCGGCGCGCTGGAATTCCAGACCGGCGGGGCGTCCCAGATCGTCCTGGTGCGGGCCTACTACCAGTGGACCCTGTTCGCGCCGCTGATGAACACCGCCCTCGTCAAGCTGCCGGGCGCCACCCTGCTGACCAGCGTCACCACCTTCCGCAACGAGCCTTACGACCTATGATCGGCGCGACCACCCGGTTCCTGGCGAGACTGCGGGGCGATCAGAGCGGCGTCTCGGCGGTGGAGTTCGCCTTCATCGCTCCGGTGATGATCCTGTTCTACTTCGGCATGGTGGAGGCCTGCCAGATCATGCTGGCCGACCGCAAGACGGTGCACGCGGCCTACGCCATGGGCGACCTGATCGCCCAAGGCGGATCGACCATCACCCTGACCGGCTCCGGCGGCGTCAACGACATCCTGGACATGGGCGACACCCTGATGACGCCTTTTGTCACCGGCACGAACCTGAAGATCTGCGTCGCCAGCATTACCGCCGATGCAAGCAATGTGAAGCACGTCGACTGGAGCCACGCGACCAACAGCGCCACCTGCCCGGCCAAGGCCTCGACCTACAACAGCGTGCCGGCCGGCCTGATCGCCGCCAACCAGAGCGTGATCATGTCGACGGTCAGCTATACCTACACCGGGTCTCTGAACATGGTGATCCAGTCGGTGCCGACCTTCGTGAAGACCTCTTATAACCGGCCCCGCAAGGTCACGACGATCTCCTGCCCCACCTGCTGAGGCAGGCGCCGGCCGTCCAGCTCGACCACATCGCGCACCCCGATCAGGCTGTTGGTCAGAAAGATCGCGTCGGCCCTCGCCAGCGCCTCGGGCCCTGCCCGCGCCTGAATGACCGCCGGCCGCAAATGATTGATCAGCATACCGCGCGCGATTCCCTTCAGGACCCCGCAGGCAAGATCCGGCGTATGCAGCCGCCCGTCCGCCAGCCAGAAGACATTGGCGGCCGCAGCGCAGGCGACCTCGCCCTTGGTGTTCAGCATCAGGGCCTCATCCGCGCCTCGGGCGGTCGCCTCGCCGCGAGCCAGCACATTATCCAGATAACTCAAGGTCTTGTGCCGCGAAGACGGCGAGGCGTCATTGCGCCGGACCGTGGCGGTGATCAGCCGGGCGGGATCCACCAGCGCCGACGCGGGGGCCACGGTGACCGTCAAAACCGGTGAGAGGATATGGGGGCGGTCCAGGCCGCGCCCGCCCGGTCCCGCCGACCAGTTGATCCGCACGGCGGCGCGGCCGCTCACAAGGCCGCCCTGCTTCAGCGCCGCCTCGACGAGACCGAGCGCTTTGGCCTGGTCCGGCTTTGGCAGCCCCAGCGCCTGAGCGCTCTGCATCATGCGAATGATGTGCTCGCCCCAATGGATGGGTACGCCGTCGACCGCCAGCAAGGTCTCGAACAGGCCATCGCCGAGGGTGAAGCCGCGGTCATCAGGGGCGATCATGCGTATGGCTCCGTCAGAGCGCGCAGAATGGCGCTGATCTTGTCCTCGGTCTCCAGCCGTTCGGCGTGAGGATCGCTGTCGGCGGTGATGCCGCCTCCGGCCCGCGCCTCGAACCGCCAGCCAGTCTCATCTTTGACAAAGGCCGTGGTGCGGATCAGCACGTTGGAGTCAAACGCCCCGTCAAAGCCGGCCCAAAAGATCGAGCCAAAGAACGGTCCGCGCGGCGGCTCCAGTTCGGCAATTACCTTCATCGCTTGAATTTTCGGAGCGCCGGTGATCGAGCCCGGCGGAAAGGTCGCCCGCAATAGATCAGCCGCCGACACGCCCGCACGCAGCTTTCCCGTCACAGTTGACACCAGGTGGTGCACATTAGGATAGGTCTCCAGCCGAAAGAGCTCGGGCGTCTCGACGCTTCCCGGTTCGCAGATTCGCGACAGGTCATTTCGCATCAGATCGACAATCATGAGGTTCTCGGCCCGGTCCTTGGCCGAGGCCGCCAGCTGCGCCTTCTGCGCGTCATCCTCTCGTGGTCCAGCGCCGCGCGGCGCGGTGCCTTTGATTGGTCGGGTGGTGACTGTCCGGCCGTCAGCGTCGCGTTTGATCGAGACGAACTGTTCGGGCGAGTTGGAGACGATCACCCTGCCCGGCAGACCCAGCCAGGCGGCGTAGGATGCTGGGCTTTGCCAGACCAGACGCATGAAAAGGTCGTATGGCCTTGCCCCATCGGCCAGCCAGCCGGTCCAGCGGCGGGCGATATTGGCCTGGAAGATTTCACCCGCCGCGATCCCATCGCGCACCTGCGCCACCGCGGCTTCAAAGACAGCGCCGTCGTCGGCGGTCACGGCCCCGGTCAGCGGAGCCTTGGATATCCTGGTCCATTCTCCATCCAGCCAGGTCAGCGCCCGCCGCGCCTGGTCCTCGGCGTCCTCGGCTGTCTCACCCCGGCCAACCGCCAGAAGGGTCTGGCGCTTATGATCGAAGGCCAACAGGGCCGGAAACCGCATCAGGGTCAGGTCCGGCCAATCGGGGTCGCCGCCAAGGTCAAGGTTTTCGATGCGGCTTGCCAGGCTGTAGGCGGCCAGCCCAGCGATCCCGCCCGCGAACGGCGGGCGCCCTGCCGCAAGCGCCACCTCCTCGCCCAGCATGTCGGTCAGAACCTGAAAGGGATCGCGTGGATCGCCCCGTTCCAAAGTTTCGACCCGGTCCGGATCGCGCGCCAGCCAGGACCAGCCCTCGCCCCCGCTGATCAGCGCCAGCGTGAAATCCAGGTCCCGCCAGCGGCCGAGGACGAGTATCGGCTCCATCCAGCCAAGCTTTATCGTCACGCTGTGGCGCATGAAAAATCCTTAGCCCGCGGTGCGCTTTTGCAAAACACCGGTATGGGTTTTTAACCTTGAGTTCGCACAACCCCACTAGGTTGCTTCGTCTAGACCGGTACGGGGATTGTTGAATGCAGGGCGTCGTGTTCACGAAGCAAGGAAGCTTCGGCGAACTCGAAGGAGCGGCCACCGCTCTTCGAGGACGGCTATGCGCCGGCTCATCCCGTGAAGCAGGGTCCGCCGACTGATCCATGACCGAGCCGCTCCTTCCATCTCCCGAGGCGCTTGAGCGTCAGCTGGCCTTCGAGCGCGCCGCCCGCACCCGGGCCGAGGCCCAGATTGCCGTCCAGTCGGAAGAACTGGTCGCCGCCAATGAATCCCTCAAGGGCATCTGCGATACCCTGTCGTCGCGGATCAATGAGCTGGAAGAAGAACGCTCCCGCGTGCTGCACATCGGCCGCACCGACTCGCTTACAGGGCTGATGAACCGCGGCGCCTTCCTGTCGGGTCTGACGGAAAAGCTGGCGGCGGCCTCGCGTTTTGGCATGACCGTCGGCCTCTACGTGGTCGACCTGGACCGCTTCAAGGACATCAACGACACCCTTGGCCACGAAGCCGGCGACATGCTTTTGCAGGAAGTCGGCGAGCGGCTGGCGGCCGTAGCCCGCGCCAACGACATCGTCGCGCGGCTGGGGGGCGACGAGTTCGCGGTCATCGCCGAAATGAACACCGACGGCACTGAGGCCACGCCTCTGGCCCGCCGCATCCTGGCCGCCCTGCTCCAGCCCATGGACATCATGGGCCGCCAAATTTCGCCCGGCGCCTCGATCGGCGTGGCGCTTTATCCGAACGACGCCCACGACGCGCCCGAGCTGCAGCGCTTCGCCGACCTGGCGCTTTACCGCGCCAAGGCCAAGGGTCGCGGCCAGTACAAGGTTTTCGACGAGGCCCTGCGCCAGGAGGGCGAGCTTCGCCGCACCCTGGAAGGCGACCTGCGCCGCGCGGTCGATGGCCGGGAAATCGTGCCCTGGTTCCAGCCTGTGGTGGACGCCGCCTCCGGCGCGGTCTGCGGCGTCGAGGTTCTGGCCAGGTGGAACCACCCGACTCAAGGGCTGGTCATGCCCGACGCCTTCGTGCCCATCGCCGAGGAGTTGGGCATCATCGGCCGCATCGACGCCTCGATCTTCGACCAGGCCTGCCTGATCACCGCGCCCTGGGTGGCCGACGGCCTGATCGAGACGGTCAGCTGCAACGTCTCGCCGCGCGAGCTGCTGGACGTCAACTTCGCCGGCAACCTGATCGAGCGGATCAACAACAACGGCTTGCCGGCCAGCGCCCTGATCGTCGAGATCACCGAGACCTTCCTGATGCAGGACATGGACCTGGCCCGCCGGCACATCGAGCGCCTGGCCGCCCACCAGGTCCGCGTCGCCCTGGACGACTTCGGCACCGGCTATTCCAATTTGCGCGCGCTGATGCAGCTGCCGATCGACACGGTAAAGATCGACCGCTCCCTGACCATGGACATCGGCAAGGACGA
>CAZJBC010000208.1:0-5338 GCA_964543805.1 uncultured Brevundimonas sp. | reverse complement strand
CCCTGACCTGCGTCTTCGTCGACACCGGCCTGATGCGGCTGAACGAAGCCGACCAGGTCGTCACCCTGTTCCGCGACCACTACAACATCCCGCTGATCCATGTGGACGCCGGCGCCGATTTCCTCGGCCAGCTGAAAGGCGTCTCCGACCCCGAGACCAAGCGCAAGACCATCGGCCGGGTCTTCGTCGAGATCTTCGATCGCGAGGCCGGCAAGATCGAGGGCGCCCGGTTCCTTGCCCAGGGCACCCTCTATCCCGACGTCATCGAGAGCATCGGCGGCAAGAGCCATGTCATCAAGAGCCACCACAATGTCGGCGGCCTGCCCGAACACATGAAGCTGAAACTGGTCGAGCCGCTGCGCGACCTGTTCAAGGACGAGGTGCGCGCCCTGGGCGTCGAGCTGGGCCTGCCGCCGGCCTTTGTTGGCCGCCACCCGTTCCCCGGCCCGGGCCTGGGCATCCGCATCCCCGGCGAGGTCACCCCCGAAGGCGTCGCCATCCTGCAAAAAGCCGACGCCATCTACCTGGAAGAAATCCGCGCCGCCGGCCTCTATGACGAGATCTGGCAGGCCTTTGCCGTGCTGCTCCCCGTACGCAGCGTCGGCGTCATGGGCGATGGCCGCACCTACGACCAGGTCTGCGCCCTGCGCGCCGTGACCAGCACCGACGGCATGACCGCCGACTTCTACGAATTCCCCTGGGCGGTGCTGGCGAAAGCCGCCACCCGGATCATCAACGAGGTGAGGGGGATTAATCGGGTGGTTTACGACGTGACGAGCAAACCGCCTGGGACGATTGAGTGGGAGTGAGAAGCGGCGGGCGCGACTTTGCGCCCGCATGGAATGGCCAACGATTTGGCCATTCCCGCGCCGAACGCCGGAGCGCAAGCGAAGGCAGGGCGCTCAAGAAGGCGCGCGCATGCGCGCCGTTAGCGCGACTAAAATGAGTTCCACCGGCGGAGAGTGGTGAGCGTCCCTACTTTCCAAAGCTTTACAATTGGGCGCGCGCGCCAATAGTGTACGCGAGGGGCATGTAACTCTGAATGGGTGCGCCTTTTGAGGGCGTTTGGAATGGCCGAAGCCACGTCACAATATGACGCAACCAGCTCGATGCTCGGCTAAACGACGGCAAACGTGTAGGTGTTGTCAGTCAGTCTTTTGAACCAATCGAAACCGAGCTGACGATCAGAACATTGGAGGCGGCAAGCAGGGTTGAACTCTCCGCCGCGTCGGCGCTACCGGACTTTGGCGACACGATTAACCGACTACGAAACGAACAAGGCACCCTCCGCGAGGCCTTGCAACAGGCAACCGACGAGATGCGGGCTGCTCGTTTGCTTCATTCGGAGCAAAGCGCGTTCACCCGGGAGAGCACCGAACAAAGGGCGCGACTGTCTCTTGCGCAGGAATGCCCCGTCGACAGCGCATCCGGGCCTAGCGACCCGTCCCAGGTACGCACCTTGGAGGGGCGGCTCGTCTACCACGATGGCATTCGGAAGTGGTTTGAACTGAAACTGGACCAGCCAGAGTGCGGGCAACGCTCTGTTCAGGTGATACGGAGCGATCAAAAATGGGCCCTTCTCGAGGTTCTTCGAGGGTGCCGGGTCAAGTCGACTGGCGCACTCGGACCTTCCCCGACCGGTTATTACTCTCTTGAGGTCTTTCAGAGCGTGGAGGATGTGCAGGCGGTCGGTTCGTGCCGGCGTCAACCACCATTCCCCCCCAATCCTGGCGCAAAGCCCGACAAGCTCGTCCACAGCTATACGGTGGACATGCAGGTCAACTATCGCCCCGGCGATCACCCGGTAGTCTTTCATGTGCAAAGCGCCGGTAAAGAATTGCGGCCCTGGCAGGCTTACGCGAGTTATTCCCTGACGGGCGGTTTTGTCCTCTACGGGTTTTGCGGCGATGGCTTTGTCGTAGATAAGGTTTCCGGGACGCCCGCTGCTCGTCCAAGCCATTTTGACGACCCGCGAACGCCGGCAGACATGGCGGCGTACGATCCAGAGAGCGCGGCGCAGGCCGGTGTTTGGGATATGCACCTGAAGTATAGCTGCATTCGTCAGTGAGACTTGTAATTGCAGTGACAGGAGCACCTGTCCCCGTGACCCCGAACTACATGTCGAGGGGGTCAATCACCGCACCGGTTGTTAGATTGCGGTACTCTTGTCGAATGATCGTCAGGCGAAGCTCCTCGTCGTAACGCTGCAAGCTGACGCAGTCGGAAAGAGGTACCCCGGACGCCAACGGCAGATAGCCGAACCGTTCCGTTCGCTCGATTATGCCGTCTGCGGCCTTCTCCAGATCGATGGCCTGAAGTTTCCACGAACTATCGTCGCCCCAGATGCAACCGGCAACGAAACCTACGGCTAGTGAACGCCACGGGCCGATTCGATGTTCGAACCCGTTCGCGTGCTTTTCTTCCTCTGAATGACTTTCCGCCCAGGACTCGAACCACCAGTCCAGCCGCCTCTCAAGCCCAAGGCGAGGATTTGCCGTCCAAGCTTCCTTGTATCGTGGAACGTAAAATTCGACAGGGCAGAACCCTCCCGGGTCATTTTCCTCTCCGCCCAGATCCCGGCAATCAGGCAGGCTCATCACCCGCGTTGCGGTGTACTCGCGCGAGTAAAGCGCAAACCATTGTCCGCCCAGTTCAAACGGCTCAAAGGTGGTGTCGGCCCAGCCGGGATGGTTGCGGCTGTATTCGCCGATCTGGGTGTCGCCATCGAAGATGCGAACCAGCGCCGATCCCCACTGATTTTCGGGCCGGGTGACCTCGGCCTTTACGTGGAACCTTCTGGCCTCAAGCCCAGCTTTCATAGTGCGAGACTAATGTGAAGTTGGGCCGGGCTCAATTGGATCAGGAAATCGGGAAAGCGGTACACGCGGCTAACCGCCGGGCCGGTCGCGGAGGCGCCGGCGCGAAGCCCGCTGGATGGGCGGTCCGCGCGTGCGGCTCGCCCCCTCCGGCTCCCGTTGGTCGCCTGCCTCCCCCGTGGAACGGGGGAGGTGGTTCTGCACGGTGTCCCCACTTTCGCCCAGTTTCCGTAGTCGGCTGGGAGGCTGGGAGGGAGAGGCATGCGAACCCGCAGCATAAGGTCCGTCGCCCGCTGGGTGGCGGTCACGGGCGCCCTGGTGCTGGCCGGAGCGCCGGCCGCGCCGCTCGCTCAGCAGGCTGCGCCCGCCCCGGCGCCGGTCGCCACGCTCGATGATGCGGCGCTGGCTGCCTTCATCCGCCAGCGGATGGATGAGCTGGACTACTCCGGGGCGGTGTTGTTTGCGCGGGCCGGCGCGCCCGTGGTGGTGGCCGCCCGGGGGCTGGCGGACCGGGAGGCGAAGACGCCCAATACCGTCGACAGCAAGTTCCGCATGGGGTCGATGGACAAGATGTTCACGGCCGTCGCCATCATGCAGCTGGCGCAGCAGGGCAAGGTATCGCTGGATGCGCCGTTCGGCGACTATCTGAAGGACTATCCCAACGCGGCGATGGCCCGGGGCGTGACGGTGCATCAGCTGCTCACCCATACCGGCGGCGTGGGCGATATCTTCGGGCCGCAGTTCAATGAGAACCGCCTGACGCTGAAGACGCTGAAGGACTATGTCGCGCTCTATGGCAAGCGGGCGGGGGAGTTTGCGCCGGGCACGCGCTGGGCCTACGCCAACTATGGTTTCATCCTGCTGGGGCGGATCATCGAGGAGGTCTCGGGCCAGGCCTATCCGGACTATGTGCGGGACCACATCTTTGCGCCGGCGGGGATGACGGGGTCGGGCTTTGAGCCGGAAAACGTGGCCGTGTCGGGGCGCACCAAGGGCTACTGGACGGTGAACGGGGTCACGGGCTTGAACGATTCCACCTTGCCCTGGGCCGGCACCTCGGCGGGCGGGGGTTATACGACGGTGCGGGACCTTCTGGCCTTCGCCACGGCGCTGACCGGCGGGGTGCTGATGGACGCCGACCATGTGCGGCTGATGACCACGAAGAAGGCCAATGGTTCCTACGCCTATGGGTTCGACGATCTGTCGCGCGATGGTTTGCGCATCTATGGCCACGGCGGCAATGCGACGGGGATGAACGGCAATTTCTGGATCATCGGCGATGGCCAGGCGGTGATCGCGACCCTTTCCAACTTCGACCCGCCGGAACAGGCCGACGCGCTGTTGACCGATATCGCCCGGCGGGGACGGTTTTTGCGCACCGACGGGCGGGTGGCGACGATCCTGGATTATGCGCCGCCGCCGCCGACCAACGACTATCGCATGGCGCTGTTCCGGGCCAACGATCCGGACGGCGACGGCAAGATCGACAAGGCGGGCTATGCCAGGGTGCTGGAGACCATGGCCTATAGCGAACAGCTGGATGCGCTGTTTGCGCGGCGCGATGCGAACAAGGACGGGCTGTTGTCGGCGGAGGAGTTTCTGGCGGTGCTGCAGTGAGGGGGGGAAAGGAACCCGGAAATGCGACGACAGGAGTAACCCCATGAAAAACCCTACAAGCCTGGAGCGCACGTCCGATCGCGAGCTGGTGGCAGCGCGCACGTTCAATGCCCCGGCGCGGCGGGTGTACGAAGCCTGGACCACGGCCGAGCTGATGCAGCGGTGGTGGGCGCCGGCCTCGGTCGGGATGTCGTTCGTGTCAGCCGAGATGGATGCGCGGCCAGGCGGGACCTACCGGTTCGTGTTCAGCCACCCGGCGTTCGAGGCGCCCATGGCCTTTCATGGCCGGTACCTGGAGGCGGCGGCGCCCTCACGCCTGGTCTGGACCAACGAGGAGGCGGGCGACGGCGGACAGGTCACCACCGTGACCTTTGAGGAGAAGGGCGGGCGGACCGTGGTCGTCATGCACGACCTTTATCCGTCGAAGGAAGCGCTGGACGAGGCCATGACCGACGGCAGCACGAGCTGTTTTGACGAGATGTTCGGGCAACTGGACGGGGTGCTCGCCGGCTGAGGCGGGACAAGCCCCGGGATGACGGTTATGGTTGGGCTACGACATCGTCCGGAGGGGGAAGATCGTGGCGCACTGGCTGATGAAGTCCGAACCCAATGTCTATTCGTATGCCGACCTGGAGCGGGACGGGCGCACGACTTGGGACGGGGTGAGAAACAACGCCGCGGCCCTGCATCTGAAAGCCATGAAGGAGGGCGACGAAGCCTTTTTCTATCATTCCAATGAGGGCAAGGCGGTGGTCGGGATCGCGAAGATCGTGCGCACCGCCTTTCCCGATAAATCGGATCCGACCGGTCGTTATGTCGCCGTCGAGATCGCCCCGGTCAGGGCGTTGCCGAAGGAAGTGACCCTGGCCCAGGTCAAGGACGATCCCCTGCTCTCCAGGATGGAG
>CAZJBC010000207.1:0-5340 GCA_964543805.1 uncultured Brevundimonas sp. | reverse complement strand
CTGGGCTCCATCGCCGCGGGCGAGGTGATTGCCCACTACGGCCCCCGCCCGCAGGTCAGCCTGGCCGCACTGGCGAAGGCGGCCGGTCTCTGATAGGAGGCGCGCCATGGAAAAGGGCCGAAACGCACAGGTTGTCCGCAACACCAAGGAGACGCAGATTCGCGTCGCCCTGAACCTTGACGGAACCGGCGTGACCAAAATCTCCACCGGCATCGGCTTTTTCGATCACATGCTGGAGGCCTTCGGCCGCCACGGCGCCATCGATCTCGACATCGAGACCAAGGGCGACCTGCATATCGACATGCACCACACCATCGAGGACACCGGCATCGTGCTGGGCCAGGCGGTGGCGAAAGCGCTGGACGGCTTCAAGGGCATCCGCCGGTTCGGATGCGCCTACATCCCCATGGACGAGACCCTGACGCGTTGCGCGCTCGATCTCTCCAACCGCGCCTATCTGATCTACAAGGTCGATTATCTGCGGCCCAAGGTCGGCGACGTAGACACCGAACTGTTCAAGGAATTCCACCAGGCCTTCGCCATGAACGCCGGCGCCTGCCTGCACCTGGAAACCCTCTACGGCAACAACAGCCACCACATCGCCGAGAGCGGCTTCAAGGCCCTGGCCCGCGCCTTGCGCCAGGCGGTGGAGATCGACCCGCGCACCGGCGGGATGGCGCCCTCCACCAAGGGCGTTCTGTAGCCTCTCATGTCCACCGTCGCCCTGATCGATTACGGCTCGGGCAATCTGGCCTCGGCCGAAAAGGCGCTTGTCGCCGCGGCGAAAGCCGGAGGCGACCGGCTGCGCGTGGAAGTCACGTCTGATCCCCTGACCATCGCGGCCGCTGACCGAATCGTCCTGCCTGGAGTCGGCGCCTTTGCCGCATGTATGGAGCAGCTTGAGGCGCACGGCGTTGTGCTGCCCATCCAACATGCCGTTTTTGAACGGAAAGTCCCCTTCCTCGGCATCTGCGTCGGCATGCAGCTATTGGCCACGCGCGGCCTCGAGTTCGGCGAGACGAAGGGTCTTGGCTGGATCGCGGGCGACGTCCGCCGCCTCGTGCCATCAGGTCCGCAGTTCAAGATTCCGCATATGGGCTGGAACGCCCTGACCGGCGTTGCGGATCACCCGTTGTTCGAGGGTCTAAGCGACGGCGCCCACATGTACTTCACCCACTCGTTCGCGCTCTATCCAACCGATCCTGATCAGACCATCGCCAGCGTCGATCACGGCGGCCTGTTCACCGCCGCGGTCGCCAGCGGCAATGTCGCCGGCGTGCAGTTCCACCCGGAAAAGAGCCAGACGGCGGGCCTGCGCCTGCTTGCCAACTTTCTGGAGTGGCGGCCGTGATCCTCTATCCCGCCATCGACCTGAAGGACGGCCAGTGCGTGCGCCTGCTGCGCGGCGACATGGAAGCGGCGACCGTCTTCGACAACAGCCCGGCCGACCAGGCCCTGCGGTTCCAGGCTGACGGCTTTTCCTGGCTGCATGTGGTGGACCTGAACGGCGCCATCGAGGGCCGCTCGGCCAACGGCCCTGCCGTGCGCGATATCCTGAAGGCGGTGAAGTTCCCGGTCCAGCTGGGCGGCGGCATCCGCAGCCTGGCCAATATCGAAGCCTGGCTTGAGGCCGGGATCGCCCGGGTCATTCTGGGCACGGTGGCGGTGCGCGATCCGGACCTGGTCTGCGAGGCCGCCCGCCTGTTCCCCGGCAAGGTCGCCGTCGGCATCGACGCCTGGGACGGCATGGTCGCGGTCGAAGGCTGGGTCGAGACCTCGACCCTATCGGCCATTGAGTTGGCCCGCCGGTTCGAGGATGTGGGCGTGGCCGCCATCATCTTCACCGACATCGCCCGCGACGGCGCCCTGACGGGGGTGAATGTCGAGGCCACCGGAACCCTGGCCGACGCCGTCAATATCCCCGTCATCGCCTCGGGGGGCGTGGCCTCGGTGCAGGACATCATCGATCTGAAGGCCCGCAAGGGCGCGCCCATCGCCGGCGCCATCCTGGGCCGCTCGCTCTATTCGGGCGCGGTGAAACCGGCCGAGGCGCTCGCGGCATGCTGAAAATCCGCGTCATTCCCTGCCTCGACGTCAAGGACGGGCGGGTGGTCAAGGGCGTCAATTTCGTGCGCTTACGGGACGCCGGCGATCCGGTGGAGCAGGCGGCGGCCTATGACGCGGCCGGCGCGGACGAGCTGATGTTTCTCGACATCACCGCCAGCCATGAAGGCCGGGGCGCGATCCTGGACGTCATCGCCCGCACCGCCGAGGTCTGTTTCATGCCGGTGGGCGTTGGCGGCGGCATTCGCACGGTCGAGGATGCGCGCCGCCTGCTGCGCGCCGGGGCCGACAAGGTTTCGGTCAATACGGCGGCGGTGGAAAATCCTGACCTGCTGAGCGCCTGTTCCGACGCTTTCGGCGCCCAGGCGGTGGTCGCCGCCATCGACGCCAAGCAACGCGAGGACGGCTCGGGCTGGAACATCTTCACCTATGGCGGGCGCAGGGACACCGGCATTGATGCGGTGGACTACGCCGTTCACGCCGTGGCCAAGGGCGCGGGCGAGATCCTGCTGACCTCCATGGACCGCGACGGGGCCAAGACCGGCTATGACATTCCACTGCTGAAGGCGATCAGCTCCGCCGTCGGGGTCCCCGTGATCGCCTCCGGTGGGGCAGGCCGGGTCGAACACCTGATCGAAGCCGTACGCGACGGCGGCGCCGATGCGGTGCTGGCCGCCTCGATCTTCCACTTCGGCGAGATATCCGTAGCCGAGGCCAAGGCGGCCATGGCGGCGGCCGGCCTGCCGATGCGGATGGTGAGGTAGGCTCCTACCGTCCAGCCGGTCATTCGGAGCCATCGAACGCTTGCTGGAAGACTGTTTCGGGATCGTCGTTTCAGTCAAGGATGGCGCGAAGCGCCGCCGCCATGCGGCCGCTCCTTCGGAGCGGTCCTTGACAGAAACGCCGCGCCGAAATCACGCTCCGCCAAGCGATCAATGGCGGATTCGGTCCGCAGGATTTAAGAGGCTGATCCCATGAGCCGTTTTTCTGAAGTCATAACCCGCCTTGCCGCCACCATCGCCGAACGCAAGTCCGCCGACCAGGCAACGTCCTGGACGGCGCGGCTGCTGGCCGATCCGAAACTGGCCGCCAAGAAGCTGGGGGAAGAGGCGCTGGAGACGGCGCTGGCTACGACACCCGATGAGACCGCTGCAGAAAGCGCCGACCTGATCTACCACTGGCTGGTGTTGCTGGCCGCGCGCGGGGTTTCGCTCGATCAGGTCGCCGCGCAGCTGGAAGAGCGCGAGGGAACCTCGGGCGTCGCGGAGAAAGCGGGCCGTCCGAAGGAATTCAATCCAGATTCCCATCAATAGGCCTATGCACCCGTTTCCTCCCTCAGATCGCCTTCAATACATGGTGGGGCGCGAGTTCGGACAAATCGGCATTGGCCTTTGGGACATGCAGTTCTGCTTCATGGACGGTGGCGTGATCTGTGTGCAGGGCCGCCTCGAACATATAGACACTGAGGGACGCTCGCACCTCCATCAGAGCAGCGATGTCCGGGTCGTTGAACCGCTTGTCCTCCACGAGTTACTTGGCGTGCCCGTCACAACCGTCGACGCCGAACCTTATTGTTTGACCCTCACCTTCGCCAATGGAGCGCAGCTCCGAATCTACAGCGATGATGGCCCCTACGAATGCGGGCAGATCTATCCAACGAATGCAAACGACGTGATGGACGTTTTCTAGGTCACGGACCTAGTCGTTCCCCAGCGCGATTTCCTGAACTTCCTCGAAGGTGCGCAGGCCCGGGCGCTGGGCGCAGACGAGCACCGCCATGTTCCCCGGAAGGTGCTGGTTATCCAGCATCTTTTCGTGGGCGTCGGGGATCTGTTCCCAGGTGAAGACTTCCGACAGGCACGGATCGATGCGCCGATCGATGACCAGCTGGTTGGCCTGGCTGGCCTGCATCAGGTTGGCGAAGTGGCTGCCCTGGACGCGCTTTTGGCGCATCCACAGGAAACGGGCGTCCATGGTCAGGTTGAACCCGCTGGTGCCGGCGCAGATGACGACCATGCCGCCGCGCTTCACCAGAAAGACCGAGACCGGGAAGGTCTGCTCGCCCGGGTGTTCGAATATCAGATCCAGGTCCTTGTTGCCGGTGATCTGCCACACTGCCTTGCCGAACTTGCGGCTCTCTTTCATGTAGTCGCCGAACTCAGGCCCGTTGACCTTGGGCAGCTGGCCCCAGCAGTTGAAATCCTTGCGGTTCAGCACCGCCTTGGCGCCCATCGACATGACGAATTCGCGCTTGGATTCGTCCGAGACCACGCCGATCGCATTGGCGCCGGTCACCGCCGCCAGCTGGATGGCGAAACAGCCCAGCCCGCCCGAGGCGCCCCAGACCAGAACGTTCTGGCCGGGCTTCAGCTCGTGCGGCTTGTGGCCGAACAGCATGCGGTAGGCGGTGGCGAGGGTGAGGGTATAGCAAGCCGCTTCTTCCCAGGTCAGGTGCCGGGGGCGCGGCATGAGCTGGCGGGCCTGGGCGCGGCAGAACTGGGCGAAGGAGCCGTCTGGGGTCTCATAGCCCCAGATGCGCTGGCTGGGCGAGAACATCGGGTCGCCGCCGTTGCATTCCTCGTCGTCGCCATCGTCCTGGTTACAGTGGATGACGACCTCGTCGCCGCACTTCCAGCGTTTGACCTTGGCGCCTACCTTCCAGACGATGCCCGAAGCGTCCGAGCCGGCAACATGGTAGGGATGCTTGTGCCCGTCGAGGGGCGAAATCGGCTCGCCCAGCGAGGCCCACACGCCGTTGTAATTAACGCCCGCGGCCATCACCAGGACCAGCACCTCGTCCTCGCCGATCTCCCAGGTGGGAACCACCTCGACCTGCATGGCCGTCGCCGGGCGGCCGTGGCGCTCCTTGCGGATCGCCCAGGCGTACATGGTTGCGGGCACGTGATAGGCCGGCGGAATCTCGCCGATTTCATAGAGGTCCTTGATGGGAGCCTCGGTCAGGGGCGTAGTCAGGATTGCGGCGGTCATGGTCCAACTCAACGATGATCTGGTCGGCCGAAGTCTTTGCGGACCTTGAGCAGTCCCCGAACCTCGGGTTCCGCCTGATCCGGCATGTTATGCGAACCTGGATTTTAGAGCGCCGCGCCTTGGCCGGGCATGCGCGGCTGATCCCGGTTCCCGACACCTGTTGCAGATTTTTTACCGCCTGAAAACGGATTCCTTTTGCACCGCAGCAAAAACCTGCCTCCAAGGCCGCTTGACGCCCACCCCGCCCTGACCGCAAATGGCCGCCTCGACAGGGAGATAGACGTGGCG
>CAZJBC010000206.1:0-5347 GCA_964543805.1 uncultured Brevundimonas sp. | reverse complement strand
AACCCGTGGAAGTTCGAGTCTTCTCGACCGCACCATCCTGCTTCGCCCTTCGGGCTTCGCAGGATTGACCTTGGTGACAGGGGCGAAGCAGGATGTCCTGCGAAGCCTTGGCGTAACTCAAAGGTCTAACGTCAGCGGAACAACGCCTTCGGGCAGGTCGAAAAAGGAGGGTGCGATCATGACCGGACCTTCCGGCGACGCCGCAAATGCGCCCTCTGCGATCGATGACGTCCAGGACCTGGAAGATATCGCGCTCGGCGAAAACTACGAGCTGACCGCGACCTATGTGGACATGGTGATCGACGCAGCCGACAAGGGCGATGTCGAGCGACTGCGCGAACTTGTCCACGCTCTGCGCCCCGAAGACGTCGCCGACCTGATGGGCTTTCTGTCGTCCGACTACCGCGAAGACATCATCCCGCTGCTGGCGCCGGACGATCTGGCCGAGATCATCGCCGAGCTCGACACCAAGCTGCGGGAAGAGGTGCTGGACGTTATCGCGCCGGCCACCCTGGCACGGGCGCTGGGCGAGCTTGATTCCGACGACGCGGCCGACGTCGTCGACGACATGGAGGATGATCAGCGCGACCAGGTGCTGGCGGCCATGTCCGACGTGGACCGGGCCGCGATCGAGACCACTCTGGCCTATGAGGAAGAAACTGCCGGCCGTCTGATGCAGCGCGAGGTGCTGGCCGCGCCTCAGTTCTGGACGGTGGGCCAGACCATCGACCATATCCGCAGCGCCGGCGATGACCTGCCCGAGCTGTTCTTTGACGTCTACATCGTCGATCCGGCCTTCAAGGCCCTGGGCGCGGTGCCGGTCAGCGGCCTGCTGCGGGCCCAGCGGCCCAAGCTGCTGTCCGAAATCATGGAGCCGATCACGGAAATCCCGGTCGACATGGACCAGGAGGAGGTCGCCTACATCTTCGACAAGTACCACCTGATCTCGGCGCCCGTCGTCGATGCCGGCGGCCGGCTGGTTGGGCAGATCACCGTCGATGACATCGTCGGCGTTATCCAGGAAGAGAGCGAAGAGGACATCCTGGCCCTGGCCGGCGTGTCCGACGCCGGGCGCGACGCCAGCCTGCTGGGGATCGTGCGCTCGCGCCTGGGCTGGCTGGTGCTGAACCTTTTCACCGAGACCATCGCGGTCCTGGCCATCGCGTTTTTTCAGGACGAGATCGCCAAGGTCGTGGCCCTGGCCGTGTTGATGCCCATCGTCTCGTCGCTGGGCGGCAACGCCGGCACCCAGACCCTGGCAGTGGCCGTGCGCGCCCTGGCCTCGCGCGAACTCAGTTCCGCCAACGCCCGGCGCATCATCTGGCGCGAGATCGGGGCCGGCGTCGTCAACGGCCTGGCCCTGGCCCTGGTGATGGGCGGGGCGGTCGCCCTGATCTACCACAACCACGCCCAGCCCTATTATTCGGTGCGACTTGGCCTGACCGTCGGTCTGGCCCTGATCGCCAACATCTTCATCGCCGCCCTGGGCGGCATCCTGGCGCCGATCATGCTGGACAAGATGGGCCGGGATCCGGCGGTGTCGTCGTCGATCTTTGTGACCTTCCTGACCGACTTCATGGGCTTCCTGGCCGTGCTGGCCATCGCCGCCGTCATCCTGCTGTAACGAGGCCCCGTTCTTGCCCCTGACCCACGGCGCACCCGCGCAAGTGTTTCAAACTGGGGCAAACCGAAGCGATGAAGCCTCGCCTTCAGGTCTCCAAGGCGGCCCTTCGACTGATCAAGTCGTTCGAAGGCTACCGGCGCTCGTCCGCCCGGCTGGCTGACGGCCGCTGGACGATCGGCTATGGCCATACCCTGACGGCGCGCGAAGGCGTCGACGTCAACGAGTCCGACGCCGAGGCCCTGCTGCTCTATGATCTTCTGGCGATCGGCGGGGCGGTCAATGACCTGACCTATACGCCGCTGACCCAGAACCAGTTCGACGCCCTGTGCGCCTTTGCCTTCAACATCGGCCTGCGCGAGTTTCGCGGCTCTCATGTGCTGACGCTGGTCAATGAGGGCGCCATGCTGCAGGCGGCCCAGGCGATCGAAGCCTGGCGCAAGGCCGACTTCGAGGGCGACGAGATCGTTGTCGATGGGCTGATCCGCCGCCGTTCAGCTGAAAAGACCCTGTTCCTGACCCCGCCCGCCGGCTTTGTGCCGACGCCGTCGGCCATCATCCAGCCGCGCCTGGATCTGGATGCCGCCTTCGCCCAGCCCGTAGCGCTGGAGGCGTCCATGACGGGCGCCCAGGCTGTCGCCACCCGTGTTTTGCCTGCGCCCACGAACGAGGCCGAGGTTGCGACGCCGCCCGTGATTGAGGCCGCGCCGCCGCCGCCGCCCGCCACGCCGCCCGCCGCCTTACCGGCGCAAGCCGTCCTTCCGGAAGTGCTCTACGAAATCCCCGGCTATGGCGCCGCCGAATCGCACGAACCGGCGACCGGCCGCTGGGCGCGTCTGACCGTAGCGCATCTGGCCCTGATCGGGGTTGGCGGCCTTGGCCTGCTTGCCGTGGCCGCCGGCCTCTCCTGGCGGGCGACGGGCGCCGTGGGCGCGGTCAGGACCGGCGAGTACGGTCTTGCCGCCGTGGCCGGGATCGCCGGCGCGGCGGGAGTCTTCTCGTCCATCTACCAGGTCCTCAATCGCTTCGACCGGGACGCCTGACGCGCGAGGACGGATATTCGGCGGAACCGCTCCTGCCGCGGGCCGTTATGACTCCAGCTATAAAGGAGTTAATCCCATGCGTATTTTCCTTATCGTACCTGCCGTTGCGGCGGTCGCACTGGCGCTTGCCGCCTGTGGCACCACCTCGGGTGATCGGGCCGCTTCCGGCGCTGTTATCGGCGCGGCGGCTGGTCAGGCCATCGGCCACGACACCGGCAGCACTGTCGGCGGCGCCGTTCTCGGCGGCGTGATCGGCGCTGCGACCGCTCCCTAACGGCGGCCAAACCTCTCTCTCGCAAATTGAGGCGCCCCTCTCGTCCAACAGGACGGGAGGGGCTCTTCATGTCGGGCCTTAAGTCTTGGCCTTGGCCTTGGTCTTCGAGCCTGCCTTGGGCGCGGCTGGCGCATGCGCCTTCACATAGGCCTCGGATTCGGCGCGGACGATGGTGATGAAGTCGCCCATGCCCAGGTTCATGTCGAGGTTGTGCAGCCCCCAGCCACGGTCCGGCTCGCCGTCGCGCATCACGTCCCCGTAGATGTCATCGGCGCGCTTGTCGCTGGGGTCGGCGTTGACGTGGATCTCCCGATAGATCTTGCCGCCCTTGTCGACGCATTCGCTGGTGATCAGGCCCGGCGCCCGCACGAAGGGCGTGCGGATGATCTGGGTCTGGCTCCAGCGGGGCGGGGGCTTCAGGCTCGGGTTGATCGACGGATTGACCGCCAGATAGGCGTTGACCGGCGCCTTGCCGGGCTTGCCGGCCACCAGGACCGCCGGATCGACGCACAGGCCTTGGTTGGGGCCCTCAGACGAGGCGCTCGCGCCTGCGCCCACGGCCTGGCCAGTGGCGTTGGGCGGAACGTTGTCACGGTAGGATCCGTAGGTGATGACGCAGCCGATCTGAGACTTGCTGTGGCAGGCGGGAATGGACTGGAAGGTGCCGCCGACATCCTTGCCTTTGGGAACATTGACGCTGCCGCCGATGATCAGGGTGCTGACCAGCTGGCCGAGCAGCGGCTTGCCGTCGACCTGCGCGCGCACCAGGCGGCTGACCTGGCCTGCGCCCTGGCTGTGGCCGATAATCACCACGCCGCGGCCGTTGTTGTAGTGGGCCATGTAGTAGGCGAAGGCGTCGTCGATGTCGGCGTTGGCCTGGCCCGGAGCGCCGCGCGCCGGCGGCTGGGGAATGGCGCCGCGCGACTGGCCAGCCGATAGCGAGGTCAGGGTCGTCTGGCGATACATCGGCGCGAACTGGCGGCAGACCGCGCCGAAGCGTGCGAACTGGCGCTCGATCACTGCGCGTTCTTCGGGTCCCGGGATCAGGTCGCTGGTGGTGAAGGGATCGTTCGAGACGGTCGGGTAGATGTAGAAACAGTCGATCGCCGGCGCCTTGGCGGGGGCAAACCGCTCGATGGTCGTCGCGCCGCTGGGCGCCACCACCGTAGTGTCCAGATTGACGGTGCAGGCGTCCTGATGGTCCGGCAGGCAGAGCCAATTGGCCGGATTGCCGTAGTCGGCGTGATCGACCGGCTGGACCGGCCCCGCCGGAGCCGCGCCGCGGCCCGCGCCGCCGCCGCGGCCTTGGGCGGGAGCGCCCGCGGGCGGTTGGGCAAGAGCTGAAAGTGCGATGGCGCTGATCGAAGCAGCCGACAGCGCCGCCGTGAAGATGAGTTTCCTGGACATATGAGCTCCCCGTTCGGGCGCGTCTTGGTCGGCGCGCCGCCTGTTGTGAAACGGACTATAACCGCTGGCCCAACCCCGACAAGACAAAGAGAACGCCGCGGAGGTTTCCCTCCGCGGCGTCCCGCAATGTCCTTAGAATCCGCTGGGTCCCAGCTACGTGAAGAGACCCTTCACGGAGATTCCCAGCGGCCTGATGTGACATTGAGACACTGGATCACCTCCTTTCAATGGTTGAGCAGAACCCCAAACATGGAGGCTCTTGCCTGATTTGCAAAGGGGGTTATTGCGGCGGGCATGGCGCATGACACACATCTGCAACTGTGGGCGGCCTATGCCGGCATTGCGAGCATCTTTGCCCTGATCCCGGGACCAGCGGTGCTGTTCGTCGTCAGCCAGGGCGTCTGGCGCGGTCCGGCGGCGGCCATGCGGGCCAATGCGGCGATCAACCTGGTCAATGTGACGTACCTGGCGCTCAGCGGTCTGGGCCTGGCGGCCCTGCTGCAGCTGTCGCACACCGCGTTTACGGTGATAAAACTGGTGGGCGCGGTCTATCTGGTCTGGCTGGGGATCAAGGCGATCCGCGCCTCGTTCAGGCCGCACGACGAATCCCTGAGTGCGCGGCCTGGGCGCCCCTTCATTGACGCCCTTATCGTCCAGGGGTCCAATCCCAAGGTATTCCTGTTTCTGGGCGCGATCCTGCCGCAGTTTCTCACCCGGACCGAACCGCTGTTCCCGCAACTGCTCGCGCTTGGCCTGATCGGCCTGGTGACCGAAACGACCAGCCTGACGGGCTACGGCCTGCTGGCGGGCCTGGTGCGCCGCAAAGCCAACCTGCCGGCCGCCCGGGCCTGGCTGGAGCGGATAAGCGGGTCGATCCTGATCTGCATCGCGGTGGTGACGGCGCTTTACCGGAGAAGCTGAGCGGCCCTGGTTTCAGCGCCGCTCTCGGCCTTGGTCTGGCGACGACGCAGATCAGTGACCGGGCGTTTGAGGCGCCCCAGC
>CAZJBC010000205.1:0-5354 GCA_964543805.1 uncultured Brevundimonas sp. | reverse complement strand
ATCTCCTGCGGATCGCCGGTCAGGCGGATCGAGCGAATGACCGTGTCGCGCTTCAGTGTCTGGCCGGCGCCCTTGACCTTGAGGTCCTTTATCAGGCTGACGGCATCGCCGTTGGCCAGCAGATTGCCGACCGCGTCGCGCACTTCGACGGCGGCGGCCTCGGCCTCGCCGGCCGGAGCCAGGTCGGCGCTGATCCATTCGCCAGTCGCTTCGTCGTAGATGAAATCGTCATGAGCCATGGGGCGCCGCGCGTTCTCAGACGGCCTGTCCGGCGGGGACAGCGGCGATCTGGTTGTGGACGATGGTGACCGTGGTCCCCGGATGGGCGCCCATCACCTTGACCAGACCGTGCTGCTGACGGGCCAGCGCCTCGACGATGAACGTGCCCAAGCCCGCTTTGGTGTCCGTGGGCGCGGCCGACATGCCGACGCCATTGTCGCTGACCGTAAGGGTCCAGTTGGGGCCCTGGGCGCGATAGTCGACCAGGATCTTGCCGGCCCGCCCGTCGGGGAAGGCGTGCTTGAGCGCATTGATCACCAGTTCGGTGACGATCAGCCCCAGGCTGACAGAGGTGTCGGCGCCGACGATGCTGTCATCGCCGGTGACCTCGATATGCTGCTTGTCATGGTCGCGGATCATGGATGCGCCCAGGCTGAGACACAGCTGTGTGAAATAAGGCTTCAGCGCGACCCGCTCGGCGCCGTTGGCAGCCAGCTGCTGCTGGACCGTCGCTATGGACATGACCCGGTTGTGGGCGTCGTTCAGATAACTGCGGGTCTCTTCCGATTGCACTTTGCGAGCGGTCTGCATCAGCACGCTGGCGATGATCTGCAGGCTGTTGGCGACGCGGTGCTGAACCTCCTGCAACAGCACGCCCTTGTCGCGCAGCAGATCATCCTTGGCCTGCTCGGCTGCCCGCGCGTCGGTCACATCGGTGACCGTCACCAGCAGGCGGGTGATTTCGGTATCGAGATAGACCAGTTTCTGCGCCTTAATGATCAGGCGGCGCAAATCCCGGCCACTGTCGGCAAGGTCGATCTCATAGGCCGGCACCGCGGCCATGCCAGAGGCGGTGGCTGTCAGCAGCGATTTCAGCTTGGGCAAATTCCATTCACCCGTTCCCAGGTCGAAGAGCGACCGGCCCGGTGCGCTCGCTGGGTCGATATGGAACGCCGTGCAGAAGGAATTGCTCACCGCGATCACACGCAGGTCGCCGTCAAGCAGCAATAGGGGCGCGTCGGAAACCGCAACCATGGCGAGGGTCAGGCTGTCGGTGACTGTGGGCAGGGCTGGCGTAGAGGTGGCCAAAAAGGGTCTTTTCTGACGGCCGGAGACTCGCGAAACGAAAGCCATATCCCGGAAACTTGGCGCGGGTGGAGGCGCCCCGGGGGCGCCCATCCGGACCGCCCACAAGCTGGCAGTCTAACACGCCCTCGACATTGAGACGTATCAATTCGCAGCGGCGCGTAATCGGGCCGCGGATCGTTCGTCCAGCGTGACAAAGTTCCGGTTTTGTTCAAGGGCTGGATTGGCTACAAGAGCTCTGTGAACGCACCCGTCGCCATTCTCGATCTTGCCCCTGCGCTGATCGCCCTGCCGGGCGGGCGGGCGGCGGTGTGCGACGGGGCCGGCGCGCGCATGCAGACTCACCGCGAGGCGCGCGATCTGGCCACCAACGCGCCGGTCGTGGTGGTCCACGCCAGCCTGACGGCGCGCAGGCTGGACCTGTCGGCGCCGCCGCGCTCGCCGCTGATATACGATGCTCTGGAGCTGTTCGCCTTTGTTCGCCCTGCCCGGTTCTGCGCGCCGTCGGCGGTGGGGCTGGCCCTGGCCCTCGGCTGGCCGGAGCCCAAGGGCGCCCTGGCCCAGGCCCGCGTGCTGCGTGAGGCCTGCGAGGCCCTGATCCGCGAACTGGGCGCTGAGCCCTGGCCCAATCGCGAAGAGCCGCTGGCTCTGGCCGAGACGCTGGCGCGAGCCGGCTGGGCCTGGGGCGGGGCGGTCAGCCAGGCCCTGCGCGATGGCGGGCCTGTGCGGCACACCCACCGCGGCTCGGGCCTCGACGCCTGGGCGCGTATCAGGGAGTGGGAGGACGAGGCGCCGCCGGGCGAGCCTGGCTCCAGACCCGTGGACGAGGCCGAGACCGGCCAGCGCCTGATGGATCTGCTGGCCCGCTCGGGTCTGGACGAGGCGCGGCCCATGCAGGCTGAATACGCCGCCGGCGCCACCCACGTCTTCCAGCCCCGAATGCGCGAAGGCGAGCCCAACATGATGCTGGCCGAGGCCGGCACGGGCATCGGCAAGACCCTGGGCTATCTCGCGCCCGCCTCGCTGTGGGCCGAGAAGAACGGGCCGGCGGTATGGGTTTCCACCTACACCCGCGCCCTGCAGCGGCAGATCGAGCGCGAGAGCCATGCGGTCTATCCCGACGCCGCTGTCCGCGCACGCAAGGCGGTGGTGCGCAAGGGGCGGGAAAACTACCTGTGCCTTTTGAACCTGCAGGAAATGGCCGGGGCGGCCATGCTGGGCAACGGCGACCTGATCGGTCTGGGCCTGGCCAGCCGCTGGGCGCGGGCCAGCCGCGACGGCGACATGACGGGCGGGGATTATCCCGCCTGGTTGCCCGGCCTGTTCGCGGTGGCGCCGGCGGCCCAGGCGGGGCCAGGCAATCTGGTCGACCGGCGCGGCGAGTGCATCCACGCCGGCTGTTCGCACTACCGCGCCTGTTTCATCGAAAAGGCGGTGCGCGGCTCAAAGCGCGCCGACCTGGTCATCGCCAACCACGCCCTGGTTCTGACCCAGGCTGCTTTCGACGGGGCCCGGGCGGCGCGCGGCGCCAAGGCCGACGGCGAGACCGCCGCGCCCAAGCGGATCATCTTTGACGAAGGCCACCACCTGTTTGACGCGGCCGACTCTGCCTTTTCCGCCGCCCTGTCCGGCGCGGAAGCGGCCGAAATGCGCCGCTGGATCCGAGGGCCGGAAGGGCGCGGCCGGCGCGGGCGCGGGCTGGAACAGCGCCTGGGCGAACTGGTTGGAGAACATGAAGGCTCGCGCGAAGCCCTGACCGCCGCGGTCCGCGCCGCCGCCCAGCTGCCGGGCGAGGGCTGGTCCGGCCGCATCGCGCCGCCGTCGGGCGAGATCAACCCCCTGGGCCCGGTCGAGGCCTTCCTGGTCGCCGTCCTGCAGCAGATCGCCGCCAGGGCGCCGCCCTCCGACCAGGGCCAGGAATGTTCGGCCCGCCCTGCGCTCGATATCGTGCGCGAGACCGCCCGCGCCGCCTCCCGGGCCATAGCCGCGGTGGAGGCGCCCTTGCTGGCGCTCGCCCGCGCCCTGGAGGACCTGCTGGACGATGAAACCGCCGAGCTGGCCAGCAGCGACCGGGCGCGGATCGAGGGCGCGCTACGGGGTCTGGACAGGCGGGCGCGGATGATGCTGCCGGCCTGGCGCTCCATGCTGCAGGCGATCGATGAGGACAGCGAGGACGATCCCGATTTCGTCGACTGGTTCGAGGCGACCTGGCTCTACGGCCGCATCGTCGACGCCGCCTGCCGCCGTCACTGGGTCGACCCGACCGAGCCCCTCCACGCCGCCGTTATAGCCCCGGCCCATGGCGTGCTGGTAACCAGCGCAACCCTGGCCGACCCGACCCTGGAGGACGCCTTCGCCCTTGCCGAAATGCGCACCGGCGCCGCCCGGCTGCCCGAGCGGCCGCGCACCCTGCGGCTGGCCTCACCCTTCGACTACGAAAACCAGGCCCGCGCCTATGTCGTCACCGACGTTGGCCGCGAGGACCCGCGCCAGGTGGCGGCGGCTATGCGCGAGCTGTTCCTGGCGGCCGGCGGCGGCGGGCTTGGCCTGTTCACCGCCATCCGCCGCCTGCGCGCCGTCTATGACCTGATTGCCGGACCCCTGGCCCACGCCGACCTGCCGCTCTACGCCCAGCATGTCGACGGGTTGGAGGTTGGCGCCCTGGTCGACATGTTCCGCGCCGAGGAAGACGCCTGCCTGCTGGGCACGGACGCCACGCGGGACGGGGTCGATGTGCCGGGCCGGTCCCTGCGCCTGCTGGTCTTCGACCGCGTGCCCTGGCCGCGCCCGGACATTCTGCACAAGGCCCGGCGCGAGCGGTTCGGCGGCAAGGCCTATGATGACGCCGTCGCCCGGGCACGGATATCCCAGGCGTTCGGACGGCTTATCCGCCGGGCCGACGACAAGGGGGTGTTCGTCATGCTCGATCCCGCCGCCCCGACGCGCCTGTTCGCAGGCCTGCCCGCCGGCGTGACCGTGCGGCGCGTTGGCCTGGTCGAGGCGATCGAGGAAGTGGCGGCCTTTCTGAAGCCGGAGGCGCCGATTCAGCCCTCGTTATGACCTGCAAGGTTAGGATCGTGGCCGTACCTGCGACAAACCAAAGGCCTCCGCATGGCTTCCCTGACGATTCTCGCGCTGATTTGCGCCTCAACCCTGCTGGCCACAGCCGTGGCGATCAAGGTTGGGCAGGGCCGTTAAGGCCCTCCATCGCCCACTGAGAACCGGGCGATCCTGAACGGCGGACAACGGCGGGTTCAGACTGCATTCCATACGGATCGGCAACGCTTCTCCTGCGTTACAAAATCAGGAGGACGCGCCATGACCGCAGTCGTTATCATCGCTTCCATTGTTCTGGGGCCGTCGGTCGGCGCCTATGTGGCGCTTCGCAAGCTGGTGAACTGGGTGACGGCCAGCCGCTGAGCAATGGTTGCGCCGGGCGGGCCCCGCGCGTAAGGCACGCGCCATGAAAACGGGCGCGAAACAAACCCTTGGCCTGATCGGCTTTGGCCAGTTCGGACGGCTGGCGGCGCGGCACCTGGCCGGCTGCTTTGACCTCATCGTCGCCGACCGCGAGGATGCGGCCCGCTCCATCGAAGCCCTAGGCGGCCGGTTCGGCGATCTGGAAGACGCCGCCGCCTGCGACCTGGTGGTCGTCGCTGTGCCGGTAGCGGCCATGAAGGGCGTGTTCGCCGCCATCGCGCCTTATGTGAAGCCCGGCGCCCTGGTCATGGACGTCGCCTCGGTCAAGGTGCTGCCGGCCCAGTGGATGATCGAGACCCTGCCCGCCCACGCCGACATCGTCGTCACCCACCCCCTGTTCGGCCCGCAGAGCGCCCGGGACGGCCTGGAGGGTCTGCGCCTGGTCCTGTGCCCGGTGCGCGGCGAGCGGGCTCATGAAATCAAGGACCTGGCCGAGGCGGCCGGCCTGATCGTCTCCATCGCTACGCCTGAGGAGCACGACCGGGAAATGGCCTATGTCCAGGCCCTCACCCACCTGATCGGCCGCACCCTGGTCAATCTGAACATTCCCGACGAGGACCTGAAGACCC